>JAISMO010000019.1 GCA_031276675.1 Tannerella sp. | reverse complement strand
GGTTCCGGGAAGGAATCGCAGCGTTGCGAAAACGTCCTGACGGCTCCGGGAAGGAATCCCCACGTGGGGAAAACGTCCTGACGGTTCCGGGAAGGAATCCCCACGTGGGGAAAACGTCCCGACGGTTCCAGGAAGGAATCCCCAAGCCTGTTCTTGAATTTCGACTTTTTGGCATGGCTGAACAGTTACCCGCAGACTTTAGCCCCACTCTTCCTCCTGCCAGCCCATTTCAACTGACGGGCTCCTTCATCTCACGATGACTTTTTCCGTAATGACAGTCCCGGTGCCGGTCTGTACCTTCACTATGTACACTCCGGTCTGTGCCGGTATCCTGTACTCCGGCAAGCCGTCGCCGACAGCATAGACAAGCGATCCCGGCATGTTATAGACCTCCAGACGGCGAATCGTACCCGACAGGACAAGCACATGGATGTGAGCGCCGAAACCGGAGCAGCGGATTTCTGTACCGCCGGGGCCGGTGACGTCCGTCAGGCCGTCACCCGTATACTCCATCTGCAATACGAAACGGCTGTTCAGCTCTATCACGCCGCGGCTGTAGCCCGACGGCCCGGTCACCGTAAAGGTATATTCCGGCGTCTGCTGCAAGTCTACACGATGCCCGTTTCGATCCCTGTCTATCAGGTAGACCCTGTGGCCGAAGGTCTCCATGCCCGTAAATTCCAGTTTTGCCATACCTGCCTCCGGCACACGCAGCCCCAGGGCCGTCTCCTGCCGGTCGAAACTGTTGCCGGCATTGATGGCCAGCGGCTCGCGCAAGGGAGTGAACGAGCAGACCGTTAAGGGTAATTCATCGTAGAAGAGCGTACGGATGTCTTCTTTACCGTTATATTCGGTCAATGCGTGTTCGTCGTAGCGCAGCAGCGCATAACTGCTTCGCTGGCCCTGCACGGCCCGGATGCGCAGCACCCCGTTTTCCGCTGCCGAGGCGCGCAGGATGTAGGATGGACGGTCGGCCGCCGTTGTCGTCCAGTTCGGCGACATCCGTACCGAAGCAAGCGATCCGCCGGCATCCAGCTTCTGCACAAAGAATGACTGTAGTGGCGGTATCAGGTTCGGATTGTCCGGCGATAGGGACGGATTCGTTCTGTAGACATACCGGTTGCCGTCGTTCCGGTTCCTGTCGATGTACACGGCATTGACGCCCGTCTCGAAGGTGCCGTTCCAGATCAGGTAGCCTGAAGAGAGCCGATCTTTGTTGCCCTCCAGGAATTTCGACATGTCCAGCCACGCCAGATAGGGATTGACTGTCTGCACCAGGTCATAGCCGGCATTGGTCGGGAGGTTCAGGGCAAACGCCGTATCGGCGTCGAGGGTTTTTCCGTCCGTGATGAAGCGGTGACTGCTGTCGCGCTCCAGTGTTCCGGACATCGGATAGCGGACGCCGTTATGGTCTCTGTAGAAAGTGTCCGGCTGCGGAAATATCCACGTCTTGTCCTTCGACATGCTCGTGCCCGTCACCCTCAGATTGAAGGCTTTGCCCGGCTCCAGACTGACGCCCGGATTGCCGAAGGTGGCCGTAAAGGTGTTTTTGGCCGCTGTGCCGCCCGACGGATTGGCCTGCTGGAACAGGTTCATGTATACGTCGCCCCAGCGCGGCTGGCTGGTGGCGTCCTTGAAGTGGTAATCGCCCGAATACATGTCCCTGAGCGGCGCCGACCACATGATGAAGCGCTCGCGTTCCGTCGCCTTGAGTTTCAACTCTACCCGTGCGCTGTCATAGTTCAGCATGTGGGGATTCTTGAGCATGGCGCGATCCTGTACCGTGATGCGGCGGCACCAGGCCGAATCCGTCAGTTCCGGATAATGCGGCATACCCGAAGAGATCACCACGTCCGTACACGGCGACGGCAACCACCATACGGGCGATTCATATGGCCGGCCATTGTCCGTCAACACCTCCACCCAGTTCACCGGATCGTGCCAGGCCGTGTCCTTCAGACCCATCCAGCGCATGGTATACGGTTTTCCCGGAAAGACCCATACCTTCACCTCCTGCGTATGGCTACAGTGCGCCGTCGTCAGCGTGACGGCATAGGTCACCTCCACGGGGCTTGCCGCCGTACTGGTCAGTGTCTCGCTGATGACGGCCGTATGGCCGCTCCCTTCGGGCTGAGTAATTTCCGCCACCGCTGCACGCATCCAGCCGAACGTCACGCCGGTCGCGTCGCTGGTGGCCGTGTAGCTGAACGTGCCGCCCGAACATACGGAGCGGGGCGTCAGGGTCGAACTTAACGCCGGTTCGGGATACGCCTTCACCCGGAGCAGTCCCGTCGCGCACTGCGAGACCGGAAGCCCGGCATCCTTCAGGTCGTACACGATGTCGAATATCCGGCCGGCGGCGTCCATAACGGCCGACGGCTTGAGCGTCAGGATGACGGTCGAATCGGCGGGATTGATCTCCAGCTTCGCCCGCGCCGTATCTGCGCTGTTTACAAAACTTGCAGCCGTAAGGAAAAGCGTGTCATTCTCCGGATCGCTGTCGTTGGCCAGCACGTTGATCGCTGCCGTTCGCGCCGTTGCCGACACGCACAGTTCGGCAGAATCGGGCCGGGCTACCGGCGCACTGTTCAGATTACAAGGCATGACGGCAGGCCGGGTCAGTCCGGCGGAAAATTGCAGACCGGTGTAATGAACGCTTAAGGTCAGGGCCTCTTTCTTATAGCGCGAACTTAACGACCGGGGCGTATGATCGTCCGGGTTCAATATGGCCCCTACCCTATTCGTATAAGACTGTGTTACATATATCAGCCCGTCGGGTCCCGACTTCAGGCCGCCTCCCTTGTCGGAATTTGTCTGTTGTGAATCCCAATACGGAATACTGTCTACCGGAACGGCAAGATTGCCTGCCGATACATCGTACTGATACAGTCGGGCGGCAGCGGTATTCCAGGCGGTCACATAAAGCTGATTGCCGTCCGGAGAAAATGCGACGCCGTATGTATCGCTGCCGCCAAGCATTCCGGAAGCCGTGCTGCGCAGGGATATCTTTCCCGTCAAATTATCAAAATCAAAAACATCAACGGTTCGGCCGGACGAATTTGCTACCGCTATGCGGTTGCGCTGCCCGGAAGACACGATTGAATAGGTAGGAGCGACTGTTTTTCCACAGCTCGAATGAATGCCCGTTCCAATCGACGGCCGGTCGGGGTTGCTAACGTCGACCAGGCGTACACGCATTTCATTGCTGTGTGTGCTGTTGTCACTCACATTGCGATAGGGATAAACCAGCCAGTATTTGTCGGTTGTTCCCGCACAGGCTATCAGTTCAATGCTCTCGGACATGTTCTGAGCGGCCGCTTCCACCGTTGTTTCGGCCGTTTTCATCCCCCGGCCGTTATCGGCATTCATATCTATGACATACGCCTTTAAAGCCCTTTCGGTACAGTCGGAACCATCATAACAGGATGAAACCGCAAAGACAAGGTATTTATTGTTACCCGTATAGCAGGCCGCCAGACCGTCGGCAACGGAAGCGTGTCCCGAAAAAACACCGTGCTTCAATGTATCGTGCAAACTGTTGTACAGTTGATTGTGACTCGCATAGAGCATGTTTTGCCCGTTGCTGCAGGGAGATGAAACGACTAATGAATTTTCCTGCGCATATACGTTGGACTCCCCCGACGCATCCCGGGGTTTATACTGTCCCGAAGCGTCTTTCACAAACCGTATGCCCGCTGATTTATCCGCTGCTCCGGCCTGATTCAGTCCGAAATACCACAGATCGTCCACGAAGGAAGCATCCCGGGCGCCGACCGTAACGAAGACCCTGCCCTCGGCGCTGAGCGTGTCGCAGGTAATGCGATAGACAAGCGTATCGACGCCCGTCCGGCTGCTGCGGTATATGATTTTGCCGTCTGCAACGGAAGCCGTGACGTGCGCGGGTTTGGAGACGATGGTAACGGCAGGGGCGGTGCAGTCGGCAGGCAGGAGGTCGTTTGCCAGCACATGGATGGTGTCGGGCATGGTCTCGCAGGAGGTGACGACGGTGTCGGTCACGGCACAGAAGGCGAAGAGCGTTGCCGTGTCACTCAGGTACGAGTAGCAGGGAGCATCCAGATAGCTCACGGTATACCCTCCGGGCGCTTTTGCCCAGTAAACGGACTGCGTGGCGCCGGAGATCAGGGAGCCGTTCCTGTACCAGCGGTAGGCATTCCGTCCGGTTTCCGAACATTCCAGCCGGATGCTGTCGCCGACGCACAGGTCGGTGCCGGCAAGCCGGATGGCGGGCTTCGGCGGCAAGTCGGCCCGGCGCGTGAGGGTAACGGCATTGGAAGAAAAGCCGCGGCAGATGCCGTCGGTCACGTAACATTTATAGCTGCCCGTAAGCGTGGTAGCGTAGGTCGACGACGTGGCGCCCGAAATCTCCACGTTGTTGCGATACCACCTGTATGTGGGATTCACGGGCGTATACTGCGTGGCTGAGACGGTCAGCCGCACCGTGTCGGCCGTTTCGTCCGTTCCGCACAGTATCGTATCGGTCGTGGCTTTCACCGTATAGACATGTCGGGGGCAGTAGGAACCGGAAAATGTATTGTTCGAGAGATCGCATTCCCTGTACCCGTCGGCGGGAAAGTCCGTTCCGTCGTCTACGATGCGCGCCCAGACCAAATGGTCGTTATAGTTTCCGGAAAGAGGGAAGGTCCGCGTCACTTTTTCTCCGGGGAAAATGTCCACGCCAACCGGAAGCAACCTGATCCGGGCAGCTCCTCCTTCGATGGATTTCCCGTCCGTACCGCCATCATAAAAGGCAATGGGTGTTTGAGAATTGATGGACGCGCTGCCGCCGTTATAGATGGTAAGCGTCACGACCGACGGCGTGTTTGAGACGGTCATGTCCATCAGGATGGCATCGGGCTGGCGCACCCTGGGTGCATATCTGTCTCCCGCCCTGGTGATGGGTTGCTGTATCCACTGCCCGTTGTAGGGATAGACGGTATGGCCGGCGGCATCGCTGTAGGAGGTCAGCATGGGCTGGGGCTTGGCGGGCACGGTGAGGTCTTCGTTGATCTGCAGGGGAAAATAAATCGCCTGATTCCATACCGGCGGACAGGGCGCCCATTTGTCATAGCCCGACGCATGTTCAAACACATAAATATGGCCTTTGGAACGTCCGGCCGGCTCGCTGAAAGGATACGCCAGGGTAACAATATCGGCGCTTCCGTCCAGGTCTACATCGGCAATAACCGGCGCTTCAAAACCGGTATAGGACCGGATGTTGCTTTGCTTGAAACGGATGGCGCCGCTCGTTGTCGAGTTGGATATATACGTTTTCAGCGCCGGAGAAATGACGCGCACCGAAGTCTCGTCGCGATAACAGAGTTCCTTGATGTTGTCGTTGTCAAAGTCGAACATGGTAATACCCGTACACGAAGATTCGTCTCCATGTTCCATGGCCCACGACAGTTTCAGGCGCTGATGCAGCGGCGTGCTGCCGTCCGGGTTGGCATGATAGGTAAAGGCCACGATATGTCCTCTTACGCTTGCGGAGGATGAGTTGTTGAATCCGTTCACGGCCTCCGCGGAAGAGAAATCGGCTCTCGACCAGGGATGAAACGCAATCTGCGACGCATCGTTGTGCGAGGTATAGAACCGTCCGCCGTTAAAACAGATTTCGGGCAGGTTCTTTGCTGTCGCATAGTCGTCCGCCTTGCCGTTGATATCTCCAACAAAGGGATAGGACATGGTGCCCGTGGAGGAGTCGGTGAACAGGTAAACGGCGGCTTTGACCTCATCCGGACGGGCCGACATCGGGTCCCAGACATAGAGCAGATTCCGGGTGTCGTCGCCCAGACCGTTCATGGCCGGCGCCAGTACAATCACATCCAGCTTGCCGTCGAGATCAATGTCGGCAACGGATGTGAAACCGTCCGCCACATAAGTGACTGCCGTGTTGCTGCTGTTGGTTCCCCTTTGAACGGTAATGCGCGAAGGCCCGTGAATGATGCGATCCAGCGCGGGATTTCCGTTGCTGTCTTTCATGAGATAAACCTTGCTGCCGGCAACGATGTCCAGAATACCGTCACCGTTCATGTCGGCAATTACCATGCAGGGAATATGATCGTCACGCCATGCAGCGCCCGGACGGCGCCCCACGTAGGCGTAGCTGTTCCGGATGGTGGTTATGCTGGAGGCGCCGGGGAATCCGAAATTGTTCAGGGTTTCCAGCTGGCAGATGATTTGACCCGTTCGGCCATTGAATATCTTGTTGTAAACAATGACTTCGGGCACGCCGTCGCCGTTCAGGTCGCTGATATAAGGCACGCCGGCTCCGAAAACCTCGTGATTCCCGGTCAGCGGAGTTTTAAACGAATACAGCGCTCCGCTGCTGTTCTTCCCTTCCCAGTAGACCCTGAATCCCGCGATGGCCCGCTTATCCAGCGTAATCACCGGCTTGAGCGCATAGATTCTTCCGGCGCTGCCGCATTCCACGACAACAATTTCACCCAGCCCGTCATTGTCCAAATCGGCAATCGCCAAATGACTCGGCGAATTGTGACGCGGATCATAGCGCAGCTGAAACTGGTCGCCGGCTTCGTCTACGCCGCTGGTGATGCCCGGATGATTCAGACTGGTCACGTTGGAAAGCGCTCCGGAGGCCGGCTCCGTACCCATATTGACCGACCAGAGCCGCCGGCCCGTCTGCCCGTCGAAAATATGCACATACCAGGCCCTTGCGGACAGGTCGTCGCCTATAGTCCAGTTGCCCGACCTGCCCAGTCCCAGCGCAATAATGTCCGGTTTTCCGTCGCCGTTGATGTCGCCCACCAGCGGCATGGAAAATCCATCCAGCGCCACATCCGTGTTCTTGAACTTCTCGTGCACCTGAAAGGTCACGCCCGAGGGCATCTCGAAGACGCACTGCGCGTCGGGATAAATCACGTTCACCGGATTGTTGTAGGCGTCCACGGTAATATGTATCACGGCCGTATCCTTTACGCCGCCCCAGGAAAGCTCATAATCGAGGGTAAAGGACGTATTCCGGTACTGCACATGAGGAGTAAAGGCAAGCATGTCTCCGCTTTTGGTGACGGTTCCCTGTGTCACGGGAGAGGTGATGATCCGCCACTCGTAACCGTCGCCGGGGATGTGGTCATTACGGATAATGTTCTTTTGCACCGTTTGCAGCGGCCCGGTGCGAAGTGTGTCATTAACGGCGGTCAATCCCTGTGCGAATGCGTTGAATCCTGTTCCCGAAAGCGCTGCAACGCATGCCAGCGCCCTGTTTGCAAGTACTGTAATGTTTGTTTTCATAATGTTATGTTGCGTCTTTATATGTTATGTTGCGATTTTTCCAGTCAGGCAGAACAAGACGGGTTCTGCCCGATTTCCTGCAAAGATAAACAGTGTCCGGCGGAGTGCAAGCACAAAAAGAGGAAAAAAAACACGGCGGCGGCGGGTGCAAAAGCGAGATACGGCTTCCGGACCGCAAAGTGCAAACCGTCCTGTTTTGCCCCAAAACCGGAGTTCGATGCAAGAAAAGGACCGGTTTTCCGGGAGTGCATTTCAACCTGCCGCACTCCCGCTGTTATTTGCGACCAGCGGCCGGTATTTGGCGGCGGCCACGGGTCCCGGCACCGTGGGCAGCATGGTGGCTACCGCAATGGTTTCGGCGACGCGTCCTTCGACGTCGTCTAATCGCAGATGCGATACGTTGATAGCGATCAATCTGTTTATATCTGTTTATATTATGCTTCCGTTTACAGGCGGAAGCGGGTTAATCTTCGTGTTTATGCTTCATACTTGCGGCAGAATCGTGTTTCCGAGTATTTTTATGGTTCTGCCGCTGGTACGAAGCATGAAATCGTCCGTTTTTATGGTTCTGCCGCTGGTATGAAGCATGAAATCGTCCGTTTTTACGGTTCTGCCGCTGGTACGAAGTATGATTTCGTTCATTTTTATGGTTCTGCCGCCGGTACGAAGCATGAATTCGTTTTTTGGGGCGGAATGGTCCATGGACAGGAGCATTTTTACGTTTTTTTTTTTAATGGTTTTGCCGGCAGGCGGCGTATGCTTGCGCCGAACTCGCGTTCAAAAGGAATTTTCATTCGGGAATACTTGCGCAGCAGGTCGACAAGCACTACTTTTGCACTGTTTTTTCAAAATAACAGTAGAACAGTACAGAATGCCAACCATCTCAAAACGGGGAATCAGCATGCCTGCCTCCCCCATCCGTAAACTTGTGCCGCTGGCCAACCGGGCAAAAGCAAAAGGAATCAAAGTTTACCACCTGAATATCGGACAGCCGGATTTGCCGACGCCGCAAGTCGGCCTGGAGGCGGCGCGCCGGATGGACCGGACGGTGCTGGAATATTCGCCCAGCGAGGGGATTCGCTCTTTCCGTGAAAAGCTGGTAACGTATTACCGCAAGTTCAAAATCCATGTCGACCTCGACGACATCATCATCACCACCGGCGGCTCGGAAGCGGTTTCCTTTTCCTTCATGGCCTGCCTCGACCCGGGCGACGAAATCATTATCCCCGAACCGGCCTATGCCAACTACATGGCCTTTGCCATCTCCGCCGGCGCCGAAATCAAATCCATTCCCTCCTCAATCAACAACGGCTTCAAGCTGCCTTCGATGGACGAGTTTGAAACGCTGATTACGGAACGCACCAAAGGGATCATGATCTGCAATCCGAACAATCCAACCGGCTACCTGTATACGCAGAAGGAAATGAACCGGCTGCGCGACATCGTGAAGAAATACGACCTGTTCCTCTTTTCGGACGAAGTCTACCGCGAATTTTGCTACACGGGCGCCCCCTACATCTCCGCCTTCCATCTGGAGGGCATCGAAAACAATGTCGTGCTGGTCGACTCCGTCTCCAAGCGCTACAGCGAATGCGGCATCCGCATCGGCGCGCTGATTGCCAAGAACCGGCAGGTCAAGGACAACGTGATGAAATGGTGCCAGGCAAGGCTGAGTCCACCCCTGATCGGGCAGTTCATCGCCGAGGCCTCGCTCGACACGCCGGAGGAATACATGCTCGCCGTGTATAACGAATACCTGGAGCGGCGCAACTTCCTGGTCGACGGCGTGAACCGCATCGACGGCTGCTACTCCCCCATCCCGATGGGCGCCTTCTACACGGTCGTCAAACTGCCGGTCGACGATGCGGACGAGTTCTGCGCATGGTGCCTGCGCGATTTCAGCTACCAGGGACAGACCATCATGATGGCGCCCGCCTCCGGCTTCTACACCTCGCCCGGCTACGGGAAAAACGAAGTCCGCCTGGCCTATGTCCTCAAAAAGGAAGACCTGGCCATGGCGCTGATCATCCTCGAAAAAGCCCTGGAAGCCTATCCCGGATACACGAAACAGCCCGGCCGGGGAATGCAGTAAACACGGCAGACAGCAAGCAACCCGAAAAAAAAAAGAAGATGCAAAACCTGGAACTGTTCATCGCACGGAGAGTGCATTTCAGCAAAACGGCAGGCGAATCGCGGGCAACGCCCCCGGCCATACGGATTGCCATGGCCGGCATTGCCGTGGGACTGTGCATAATGCTCCTCTCCGTGGCCATCGTGACCGGCTTCAAGAAAGAAGTCCGCAACAAGGTGATCGGCTTCGGGTCGCACATCCAAATCTCCCGTTTCGACAGCAATACCTCCTTTGAAACCGTCCCCCTAATGGTCAACGACTCGCTGATGGACGAACTGCGCGCCTGGCCGGACGTGCGCCGCGTCGAGCGGTTTGCCCTCACGCCGGGCATGATCAAGACCGAAACCGAATGTCAGGGATTTGTACTCAAAGGCGTGGATGAACATTTCGACGGCTCTTTCTTCCGCAAATACCTGACCGAAGGCGAACTGTTCACCGTCGATCCCGAAAAAACCGGAACCGATGTCCTGATCTCCCACTACCTGGCAAACAGGCTGGGTCTGAAATGCGGCGACTCGTTCGTGGCCTGTTTCGTGCAGGAAGCTGAACAGATACGCGCACGCAAACTGCGCATCCGCGGAATCTACGACACGGGCTATCTGGAATACGACAAACTCTATGTCCTGACCGACATCAAGCTGGTTATCCGCCTGAAGGGCTGGGAACGCGACGCCGTCAGCGGACTGGAACTGTCGGTCAACGACTACGACCGCCTCGACGACCTGTCCGAAGCGCTGTACTTCCACTTGATTGACCGGACAGACCGCCTGGGAAACATGTTCTACGTCCGTTCCGTCAAGGAACTGAACCCGATGATCTTCAACTGGCTGGACGTACTGGACATCAATGTGGTGGTAATGCTGGCGCTGATGATGGCCGTCTCCGGATTTACCATGATTTCGGGACTGCTGATCGTCATTCTCGAACGCACGCGCATGATCGGCATCCTCAAAGCCCTGGGACAGGAAGACCGGAGCCTCCGCAGGGTCTTTCTCTACATTGCCTCCTTTCTGATCGGCAAGGGCATGATGTGGGGCAACGCAATCGCGCTGGCGGTCTGCTTCATACAGTCCCGCTTCCACCTGATCGGGCTTGACCCCTCCAGCTACTACCTGGATACCGTACCGGTTGACCTGAGTTTCACCTCCTGGCTGCTGGTTAACCTGGGAACGGGAGCTGTTTCCATGCTGATGATGCTCGGCCCCTCCTGCCTGATTACCAAAATACACCCCGCACGCACCATCCGCTTCGAATAGCCGCCGCCGTTCCGTTTTTTTCCCGGCTCCGGCACGAAAAAAACACTCCGGGACGGTTTTTCGGCTTCAAGGCTGCGAATGAAAAGGAAGACGAAAAGAAAATACAGGATAATACGGGTACTGCTGTCATTGGTATTAATGTTGTTTTTTGACGGGTGTGTATTTCTCAACCTCCCGAGTTTCGGCAGACTTCCACGTGGCAAACGCCAGGAAAGAATACAACGCTCGCCCAACTATCGCGACGGCAAATTTCAGAACCGCTTGCCCACCAACCCTCCCACGCTTAAAGGCAGTATTTCTGCAGCATTCCGTAAAATCGAAAATCGGCGACCCAAAAACAGTATTCCCACAGTCAAAACCGATTTGAAGCAATTAAAACGGAATGAGGATATTATGCTGTGGTTTGGACATTCGTCGCTGTTACTGCAAATCAACGGCAAACGATTTTTGGTTGACCCTGTATTAGTGATGGCTTCGCCCGTATCGTTCTTTAACAAACTGTTCGAGGGGACAAACGTTTACACGCCCGATAACATTCCGGATGTCGATTTTCTGGTTTATTACGCACGACCATTGGGATCATTTGGATTATCATACCGTCAAACAGCTGAAAAACAGGGTGGGTAAAGTAATCTGCGGGCTTGGCGCAGGCGAACATTTTGAGTATTGGGGATTTGCGAAAGAGCGTATCATTGAACTTGACTGGAACGACAATGTAGCGCTTGGTTAGGCAACGACAATTCACTGTTTGCCTACACGTCATCAATCGGGACGCGGATTATCGTTCCGTAAAACTTTGTGGGCATCGTTTATGCTTCAAACGCCCTGCCTCACAATTTATTTTAGGTGGGGATAGCGGTTATAATACTCATTTTGCAGATAATGGAAAACGGTTTGGGAAAATAGACCTTGCTGTTCTGGAAAATGGTCAATATAACGAAAATTGGAAAGATATTCATACAAGTCCGAAAGAACTGGTGAAAGCGGCTAAAGATTTGAAAGCCAAAAGACGGTTTACTGTACATAATTCAAAATATGCCTTAGCCCACCATTCATGGAAAGAACCTTTGGAAAATATAGCCAATGCAAACAAAAAGGATTCCCTGAATCTGATTACTCCAATGATTGGCGAACCGGTCTATCTGAACGATACAGCGCAGATTTTCACCGAATGGTGGAAGACTGTTCGGGAATAGATATCATTTATCAATTAGTCGCTCCCTATTAATCCATCATCCCATTGAATATCAATAAAATGATTGTGAAATAGTTTGGTATTTTCAACCGATTATTGTAACTTTGCAGCAAAAAAACCGGAAAATTATGTTAGGAAAATTACCTGTAGATAACCATCGCGAACTGTTTCGCACCCGATTGGAGGATTTGATTAATCCGGAGCATGAACTTGCCCTTTTGGCCAATAAAATCGAGTGGAAGTACTTCGAGGATGAGTTTAGAAATTTGTATTCCGATAAGCCGAGTCGACCCTCAATGCCCATACGATTTATGGTTGGTATTCTGATGCTCAAGCATTTATACAATCTTGGCGATGAACGGATACCGGAGTATTGGGTTCGCGATGTGTATTTTCAATCCTTTTGCGGCGGGGTATTTTTCGAGCATAAATTTCCCTGCGATCCGAGCGACTTTGTAGATTTTCGCGGGGCGGATCGGCGAATCGGGATTTCAAAAGATTTTTGCTTACAGCGTGCATTTTCATGGCAAGGAAGTGGTCAAACAGTCCGAATTTGTCCTGTCGGACACTACCGTTCAGGGTAATTTTACGACCTTCCCGACCGATGCAAAAATGTGCGGAAAAGTGAACGATAAATGCAATAAGATAGCTGAAAAAGAAGGCATTAATCAACGTTGCAAATACAAAAAAGAAAGCAAAGAGCTACACAGAGCAAAAGTTCTGTTACAAAGAGCCGTTTAAACTCTACAAACGCGCAGTCAATCGGCAGAAGAGCGATAAAAATAAGGGTTACAGCCTGCACAAACCATTCACGGAGTGCATCGCGAAGGGGAAAGCACATAAACAGTATGAATTTGGAAATAAAGTCGGGTTGACACCGGCGGCAAGCCGGGCAAAAAATCATTTTGGCTATCAAGGGTTTTATCGGTAATCCGTTTGATGGACACACAATAGAGACGCTTATTAATCAAATGGAAGACACTAAAATAGCTTTACCGAAGGAACTCGCATACGATCGTGTCGGCAAAGGGAAAGCGGAAATAAAGGGGTAAAAATTATCATACTCTCTCCTCCGAAAAAGAGCGATACGGTTTATCGGAAACAGAAAAAACGCAAACAGCGCCGGGCCGGGGCGGGCATTGAACCGATAATCAGTCACCTGAAATATGATTTTCATATGTTTGAAAACTACTTTGGGGGCGAAGTTGACGTTCAAATTAACGCTTTCATGTCGGGTACGGTCTGGAATCTGAAGAAAATGATGCAAAAACTCAAAGAAGGGTTTTTGCGGATTATTTTTCGCCTGTTTTTTCCACGAGGTTTTCGTTGTGCCGCGGCTTGAAAAGGGAGTTAATAAGGAGTGACTAAATATATATTCTTGTATCTTTGCGAGAAAAAATAACATGAATTGTCCGAAATATTTGAGTGAACAGCGAGTAAAATCAGGTAAAGTTCAAGGCAGGCAGTGCTATAAATGCAAAGGATGTGGTTGTCATTATAGCGTAGAATTAGTCAACAGCCAAGTCAAAAGCGATGAAAGAACAAGCCCTGCATTTATATCTTGAAGGATTGGGTTTTCGTTCCATAGGAAGATTTTTAGGAGTAATTAGTCAGTCCTTATTAAGCAGGGCAAGCGCACGAAATTACGTAATCAACCTTTTCAGATATTCCGTATCGTAAGCAGCCCTGAGTCTTCTTTTCTTCATGCTTAGTTTGTCCTGCTGTTCGCTGGTGATTTGCAGGGCGAGTTTTCTCAAAGTGGCAAGATTTTCGGGCGCACTGCCTGTTCTTGCCCGACAGTTATCTTCCCGGAAAGTAACATCCGAATGCCGGTGCAAATGATTTTCAATTCCCCAATGTCCTCTGACTGCCGCGTTAAAATAAGCGGCCGGTAAATCTTCTTCATCACTAATATAGTAGCGCGTTTCTTCCATCTTCCTGTCTTTGATTTGCCGGAAGGCTTCTACCCGTACCAACGTTTTTAACCCGCACCATTGCTTTTGAATTTCCGGAAACAGGACTTTTTCCGAAGAGAGGATGCTGCATTTGCGTACTTCGTACCGACCATGGTCGTATTCCCATTCCTCCGAAATGCTCTCTACCGGACAGGTTTTAAAGCCAAATACCGCATCTTCGTACAAATTTCCCTGATTCTCTTTCAAGGCCAACAGGTAATGACCACCTTTTGTCTTGATCTTTTCTGCTATATCCCGCTGACAGCCTGTGGCATCTATGCTAACCAACGAATCGGTTATATCTGATTCTTCTATCAAGGACGGTATAGCCGTTATTTCGTTGCTCTTGTCTTCCACTTTCTTTTGTTCGACGCCCCCCCGATTCTCCGATACCCATGCATTGACGATGTGCAATCATTTGTTACCCATGCTGGTTGGAGATGTTCCCCTGAGTTTTTTCCCATCCAAACAAATTTGTTTTTCAGACAATAAGCCGATAAGGTCTTTGCCGTAATCGTTCAAACATGCGTGCAATACTTCCGGCTCCAGCATTGAAAATACCCGACGGAAGGTATCGTGCGACGGTATACCGTGAGGTAAGGATACATATGGTTGTAAGAACTCTTTGTGGGTACGGGCAAACAAAACCATGTCTTCGTAATCTTCCCCGCTACTCAAATAAGTAAATAAGCCGATCAACAATATATCCGACAACTTGTGTAAACACTTTTTTTCTATCCGAAAATCTTTCACCCCTGACAGGTATCCTTGTATCGTTTCCATGATGCAAAATTAATAATTTCGTGCGTTTGCC
>JAISMO010000014.1 GCA_031276675.1 Tannerella sp. | reverse complement strand
TAATTCATCGTATTTTCGCGCCTGTCCGAAACAGACAGCTTTATCAGGTTGAGTATGCTCATCCTTCGGACAAAAAAAGTGCGTAGTTATTGATGTTTTTTAAATGAAATAATTTGGATAGAAACATAGAATTCCGTCTGTTTTTACTGACGAAGGAAAGGCGCCTCCGGCGTACAGGATTTTGAAATACAGCCGCTTCTTTGCAATAACAGGAGAACCCGAAGGGCGCTTTTAACTCCATCCGTATCATCCGGTATGACATGGGCGTAACCGGCGGTAGATGCCGACGGCGTTGCAAACTCTATTGGGAATTGAGAATTGAGCGTGAACGGCGGAGTTTGCAACAAGGCTCCCTATCGGTTAATAATCCGTAATCGTCGGGGATCGTTTTTGAAGTTTCCGGTTGGAAATGAAGCCCGCAAGAGATATTTTTCCTATCTTTGCGCCGCTTTTGGAAACCTGTCGCCGTGTGATGGGAAATTAGGAAGCAAAAACTAATTTTGAGTAACACTAATTTGAACGAAAATGAATACATTTCAATTGGAAGCAGCTTCGAGAGAGGCTGCAGGAAAAAAGGCTGCCAGGGCTGTTCGCAGGGAAGGTTTAATCCCTGCGGTACTGTATGGGCAGGCGCCTGTCGAACTCCCGTATAAAGGGACGTTGAACCCGGGCGAGAAAATAGTGGAAATCGAGAACGGCAGGGGACTTCTTGTGACGGACCTTGTGGTGACGAATGAAAATGTCCGGCATCTGATTTACACGCCGAACATCTATCTGGTGGAACTGACGGTCAAGGGAAGCAGAACCGCAAAGGCCATCCTGAAGGACATACAGTTTCATCCGGTAACAGATGCGATTTTGCATATAGACTTCCTGGAGGTTTTTGAAGACCAACCGATTATCATGGCTGTGCCGGTTGTGCTGGAAGGCCATGCGGAAGGCGTAAAGGCGGGCGGCAAACTGAATCTGGAGATACGCAAGCTGCGCGTGAAGGCGCTGTATGGCCAGATTCCGGAGAAATTGACGGTGAACGTGGAAACGCTGGGGCTGGGCAAGGTAATCAAAGTCGGTGACCTGAGTTATCCCGGTCTGGAGCTGGTTAATGCAAAGAATGCAGTCGTATGCGCCGTGAAACTGACTCGCGCCTCGCGCGGTCAGGAAAGCGCTACAGCATCCTGAACATATTTATATTTAACACATCATCTTTGAAACGATTCGTAAAACAGATTTGGTGGGAAAGGGGACCGATCGTGAGACCGGTCCTTTTTTTATCTGCGCATCGGAAATAACGGACACGGAAATACATCTATGAAATATTTGATTGCAGGACTGGGAAATATCGGGCAGGAATACATGGGTACGCGCCACAATATCGGTTTCCGCGTGGTCAACGCGCTGGCGGAAGAAGCCGGCGCCGGCTTCACGGAAGAGCACTATGGCGCCGTGGCGCGGCTGAGGGTAAAAAATGCGGAACTGATCCTTTTGAAGCCGAACACCTGGATGAACCTGAGCGGCCATGCCGTGCGCTACTGGCTGCAAAAGGAGCATATCCCCCTTGAACAGCTGCTGGTTGCGACAGACGATCTTTCACTGCCCTTTGGCCTGCTGCGCCTGAAGCCGAAAGGCAGTCACGCCGGACATAACGGCCTGCGCAATCTCGAAGAACTGCTGGGAACCTCCGCATACTGTCGCCTGCGCTTTGGCATCGGAAACCGCTTTCCGCGTGGCGGACAGGTGGAGTACGTGTTGAGTTGCTTTACGCCCGAAGAACTGGAACAGTTGCCCGAACGGGTTAAACAGGCGGCCGAAATGGTCAAAAGTTTCTGCCTGGCCGGGGTGGATCATACGATGAATCTGTTTAATCACAAATAAATCCGCCGCCTTATGACGCTGAAGAATGAAGTACGTATTGATAAATGGATGTGGGCCACGCGGCTGTTTAAAACGCGCACGGCGGCGGCGGAGGCTTGCAAAAAAAACCGCGTATCCATTGGAGGGATCAGCGTGAAGCCTTCGCGGATGATTAAGGTGGATGAGGTGTTGCAGATTCGCAAGCCACCCGTCACTTTCTCGTTCAGGGTACTTGCGCTGACCGAGCATCGCATGGGCGCCAAACAGGTGCCCGAATACCTGGAAAACGTCACTCCCGCACAAGAGTATGAACTGCTGGAGATCGGTAAAATCTCCGGTTTCATCGATCGCACCCGCGGTCTGGGACGTCCGACTAAAAAAGAACGCCGCGAACTGGAACAGTTTACAAATCCCGACGAACCGGATGACGGGGATTTTGAGATGGAAATTTAAAGACGGCATGTCCATCAGGAATCGGGTGCATTTCAGCGGGTCGCACCTGTGTCAGGATGCGACCTGCTGAATTCACCCGTTGAAACGGACTATCTGTAGAAGTTTTTTTCAAAGGCGGCAAACTCTCCCCTGCCCAGTATCATCCGCTTCCAGACGGCTGCCATGAAACCGCATCCGTATCCGGTCAGCTGTATGCAGGAAGCGAGAACGGCCAGGATGCCAATCCGAAGGCTTCGATTCCAGATCGCAGCATCCGTGCATACCACAACCGCATAGAGCAACAGCGGGACAAGGCTCCATGCGCAGAAAAAACTTGCGCATACAAGGCATAATACCCCCAGGGTAAAGAGGGCCGGCAAACAATGGACCGGTTTCAGGGAATGGGGGTATTTTTTGTACAGATTGATGCGGGCAATGCCGGAATTGTAGACTTGCCGGTAGAATTTTTTCCAGTCCGTACGGCGTTTATGATATACCCAGGCCGACGAAAACAGGCAAACGCTGTATCCTGCTTCATAAATCCGGATGCTGAAATCAATATCTTCACCGAAACGCATCTTCGAAAAACCGCCCAGTTCGTCATACACTGTTTTGCGTATCCCCATGTTGAAACTGCGGGGATAGAAGCGGTCGAGTTCTTTCCGGCCTCCCCGTATGCCGCCCGTTGTGAAAAAAGAGGTCATCGCGTAATTGATGGCTTTCTGGACGCCGGTAAAGTGGTCGGATGCCCTGTCCGGCCCGCCGAAAGCATCCGCGTTCACTCTGTTTAATTCGTTTGAGACGGCCCGGATGTATCCGGGCGGCAGGATACAGTCGGAATCCAGCACAATCAAATAGGCGCCTCGGGCCTTGGCAGCTCCGTAATTACGGGCTTGACCGGGGCCTCCGTTGGGTATCCGGTAATAGGTGACGGGCAGGCGGTCCGCATACCTGCGGACGATTTCTTCGCACGTGAGGGTCGAACCGTCTTCCACAATGATCACTTCAAAATCTCCGACGGTCTGCAAGGTCAGGCTCTCCAGCAGTTCCGCCACTTCGTCCGGGCGGTTGTATACCGGTATGACAAGCGAAAACAGCATGATGGATGTCGATCAGTTTGCCAGTTTCAATTCCCGAATCAGCCGCGGGCATTGGCCCCACTTGTCGATGAGATAGAGCACGTAGCGAATGTCCACTCCGATGCAGCGTTGCAAATCGGGTTCGAAGGCGATGTCGCCGCTCATGGCCTCCCAGTTGCCGTCGAACGCCAGGCCGATCAGGCGGGCATGACGGTCAAGAATCGGGCTGCCGGAATTACCGCCGGTGATGTCGTTGTTGGTGAGGAAACAGACCTGCAAATCCCCCTTTTCGTTGGCGTATGGAGCAAAATCCCTGTTTTTGAGCAGGTGGATGATTTCCGGCTGCACCCGGAACTCGTCGTTTGTCGCATCTTCCTTTTCCAGCACGCCCCTCTGGGTCGAATAATGTTCATACCACGCAGCATCGAAGGGATGATAGCCGCCGATGGAGCCGTAGCTCAGGCGCATGGTGAAATTCGCGTCCGCATAGAAATTCCGTTCGGGATACATTTCCTTCAGGCCGGTCAGGTAGAGCCTTTCGCCTCTGTCGATGTCGGCATCGGCCGAAGCAGCCTGATGCTGAAGGTCGTAGAGCGAAAAAAGAGCCGACAGATACAACTCCATGACCGGGTCTTTCTTCATCATTGTGCGATATGCCTTCCGGTCTTTCAGCAAGGCGGATACGTTTTCATACGTTAGAATCTTCGACTTTTTAAATACGTCGGCCGCATACTTGTCGTAATTGCCCTTGTATTTCCTGTCCACGCTTTTGTAAATGTCCGGCAGGAAAGCCGCCGGAACGCGCTGTTTGACGATTTTCATCATGGCTGCCAGCACCTTTTGGTCTACGGCCGGTTCATAGTCCTTGAAAAAGGGGCGGAACATAGAAATCAGTACTTCGTCAATTTCTTCCGCCGAACTGTATTTCACATCCACGCTGCCCACCATGTGTGCCAGATGAAAAATCTCCGTCCCGCCGGCAAACGCCTCCAGCAGACAGGTTGTGTACTTCCTGTATGCATCGGTAGAAGTATATCCTTTCTCCAGCAGGCTCAGCACCTCGCCATAGTCGGCCTTTCGTTCGGGAGTCTGTTCCGTCCACGCGGCAAATGCGCTCTCTTCGGCTTTTTTCCTCTCAATGATGCGCAGAGCGGCCAGGCCGCGGTTCATGCCGATCGAATTTTTCCAGTAATTGGAACTGCCGGCATATTTGGAAGCATATTTGAGGCGTACGGCTTCGTCGGCCTGCATGGCCTCTTTCCATATCTCCTGCTTGATGCCACGCACTTCAATCCGCGGTTTGTTGGTGCTTTCGATGCGCTGTTCCACCCCCCACGAACACAGATGGCGTTCGGTCGATCCCGGAAACCCCAGCGTCATGGCAAAGTCCCGGTCTCCATACCCCTGCAGGGACACTTCGGCCACATATTTCGGACGATAGGGACGATTGTCGGGCGCATATTCCGCCGGCCGGTTTTCGGCATCGGCATAGACGCGGAAAACGGAAAAATCACCCGTATGACGCGGCCACATCCAGTTGTCCGTATCGCCGCCGAACTTGCCGACCGAACCGGGCGGCGCAAAGACCAGACGCACGTCGCGGAATATTTCGTAGACAATCAGGTAATATTTGTTGTTCCTGTAGAAGGGAATGACCTCGGCCGAAAGGAAATCGTCCGTCGCGATGGAGTCGCAAAGGAGCCGGCTGATGGAATCGGCCATGAGAATACGTCTGGATTCGTCCTCTACGGCAGCTACTGCCGGCAGAATCCGGTCGCTCACCTCCACGGTCTCTTTCAGGTAGCGGACGCTCAGATCCGCAGCCGGCAATTCTTCCGACAGGTTTTGAGAGATAAAACCGTCTTTCAGGTAATCGCGGTCAACGCTGCTCAGCTGCTGAATGGAAGCGAATCCGCAATGATGGTTCGTGAAAATCAAACCTTCGTCGGAGACGGTAATTCCCGTACAGCCGCCGCCGAAAATAACAACCGCATTCGCCACGCAGGGGAGGGAATCATGATACAGCCGTTCAAACGACTCGCTGAATCCCAGTTCTTTCATTCGCGCCATGTTTTGCGCGTTCAACTCTTTCAACACCCACATGCCCTCATCGGCATGTACAGAATGCATACCCGCCAGCAGCAACAGGGCTGCACATACTTTTTTTACTTGTTTCATCTGTTTCTTCTCATTTATTTATTTGATTCAACTCTTTTTTTCTTCATCCGCCTCAAACAGGCGCCAATACCGGGGATTTCCTGCAGCCGGAGGTCTTTTTTAAGGATAACCCCGACCAGCAGCAGCCACAGCGCCGTACGATACGACAGGCGCAGGCTGATGTTTTCGATGGGCGGGCACATGCCGGCAACGTAGAGTCCGGCGGCAAGCAAACCGTAGAGTCCGGCCGAAGGCAGGTCGTAAGCAACCGGATATTTTTTTTGTCCTGTAAAATAGGAAAGCATCATCATCAGCAGATTGCTTGCGAACGAAGCCCAGGCACAGGCCATGAAACCGTATCGCGGCACAAAAAGAAGGATGATTGCGACGGTTGCCACACAGCCGATTGCGGAAAAGCGGGCGCCCCAGATCGTCCGGTCGGTCAGTTTGTACCACACGGACAAATTGAAGTAAATCCCGTAGAACAGTTCCCCCAGCATGACCACCGGTACGACACGCAAGCCCGGATAATATTCCGGCCCGACGAAATGCTTCAGCAGATCGATATAAAACATCACTCCCAAAAAAAGCGCCAGCGAGAAAATGATAAAATATTTCATCACGCTTGCATAAGCATGTCGATTGTCCTGTTCCCTGTTTTTGGAGAAAATGAACGGCTCGTAAGCATAGCGGAAAGCCTGAATGAACATCACCATCACCACTGCAATCTTGAAGCAGGCGCCGTAGATTCCCAGTTGAGCGCTGGCATAGGCCTTGTCTTCAAACAGTAAGGGAAACAGGATTTTGTCGGCGGTCTGGTTGAAAATCCCGGCAACGCCCAGCAGCAGGATGGGAAAGGAATAGGCCAGCAACTGTTTCAGCCGTTGCCGGTCCATTTTTGCACGCAGCCCCGGAAGCATGTCCGGCAGCAGCAGGAAAAAGACCAGCGCGGAAGCAATTACGTTGGAGACAAAGATATAACCCACTCCGCCGTCCGGCCGGTAAAACCACTCCATCCATGCCGGATGCAGGCGGTAGAGCCTGGGACAAATCACCAGAAAGAAAACATTCAGGAAAACAGTCAGTCCGATATTCAGCAGCTTGATGGCCGTGAAACGGAGCGCCCTGCCACGGTAGCGCAGATAGGCGAAGGGAATGGAACAAAAGGCATCGACGGCCACAATGCCGGCAATCATTCCGATGTATTCCGGATGAGCGGCATTGCCCGTAACCCGGCCGAGCGGCCGGAGAAACAGCAGGCAAAGCGTCAGAAACAGGGTTGAAGTGAATGCCGTACTGTAGAGTGCCGTGCCGTAGACCCGCATCGGCTCGGTTTCTTCCTTTTTGTTGACAAAGCGGAAAAAGCCCGTCTCCATGCCGTAAGTCAGTATCACCAGCAGCAGCGCCGTCCATCCGTACAGGTTGGTGATGATGCCGTATTCGCCGGTATTTTCCAGCACGCGCACATACAGCGGAACCATCAACCAGTTCAAAAGGCGTCCGATAATGCTGCTCAACCCGTAAACAGCCGTGTCTTTGGCCAGTCGTCCGATTCCGTTCGCCATACCTTACCGTTCGAATAGAAGCCCCTGCCCGGCAACACCTCCGGGCGTCTTTCCCAGATGCTCGTAAGCCAGGATCGTCACCTCGCGTCCCCGCGGAGTGCGTTTGATAAATCCTTCCTGAATCAGGAACGGTTCGTAGACTTCCTCCAGCGTGCCCGGGTCTTCGCCCAGCGCCGTGGCAATCGTGGTGATGCCAACCGGCCCTCCCTGGAATTTGTCAATCATCAGAGTCAGTAATTTGTTGTCAATCTGGTCCAGTCCGTAACGGTCGATATGCAGCGCCTTCAGTGCATAACAGACAATGGCCCTGTCGATACGCCCGTTGCCTTTCACCTGCGCAAAGTCGCGCACGCGGCGCAGCAGGGCATTGGCAACGCGCGGCGTTCCGCGACTGCGCCCGGCAATTTCGCGGGCGGCCTCCGGGTCGCAGGCCACATTCAGGATGTCGGCACTGCGCAGGATGATTTTCGTGAGCGTCTGCACGTCGTAATATTCCAGATGCAGGTTGATGCCGAAGCGGGCGCGCAGCGGGCCGGTCAGCAATCCGCTGCGGGTAGTTGCGCCGATCAGCGTAAAGGGGGCAAGGTCAATCTGGATGGAACGCGCGCTCGGGCCTTTGTCTATCAGAATGTCGATACGGAAATCCTCCATGGCCGAATAGAGATATTCTTCCACGATGGGGCTTAGGCGATGGATTTCGTCGATAAACAGCACGTCGTTTTTCTCCAGCGAGGTCAACAAACCCGCCAGGTCGCCCGGTTTGTCGAGCACAGGCCCCGAGGTGACCTTGAACCCGACGTTCAACTCGTTGGAAATAATGTTTGACAGCGTGGTTTTGCCCAGTCCCGGAGGCCCGTGCAGCAGTACGTGATCGAGCGCTTCCTTTCGCAGGAGGGCTGCCGCCACAAACACTTTCAGGTTTTCCACCACGGTTGACTGCCCGCTGAAACCCTGAAACGTAAGCGGTCTCAACGCATTTTCATATTCCGACTCTGTTTCCGGCTGTTTATTTGCGTGATGTATGTTGAAATTCTCCTCCATTGATTCTGCATAGGTGCGCAAAGGTAGCAAAAACGGATGAATATCTTTGGCGTTTAGATTTTTTAGGCCGGGTCATACGGGAGAACAGCCGGGCGTATACGGCACACGGTATGATTCTGTATAAGAGGCGGATCAGCGGACTGCACTTGCAAAAAGTCAATTTACAAGATGCAAGAAATATTCGTGAACGCGAGTATCGTCCGTCAGTTCGGGATGGAAAGCGGTGGCCAGCAATTTATCCTGTCGGGCAAAAATTATTTTCCCCTGATAGCGGAGCAAAACTTCGACGTTTTCGTCCGCCTTTTCGATATACGGAGCGCGGATAAACACGGTATGATACGGTTGCTCGCCCAGTACGGGAACAGACATATCGGCTTCAAAACTGTCCAACTGGCGCCCGAAAGCATTCCGTTCCACATACGTATCCATCAAACCTAAACGGTATTGGGCGCTGCGGTTGATATGTTTCGAGAGGAGTATCATTCCCGTACATGTGCCGAAGACAGGCAAGCCCTTGCGTCCCAGGTCGGCAATCGGTTCCAGCAAACCGTAGCGTACCATCAGTTTGCCTGCGGTGGTACTTTCGCCTCCGGGCAATATCAAACCGTTTATTCCGTGCAGGTCCTCAGGATACAGTACATCGACCGTTTCTACCCCCAGTCGGTGCAACAGATTGCGATGCTCTCTGACAGCCCCCTGTAATGACAGTATTCCGATTTTCATAACGTTTTACCAACCACGACCGGCCATTTTGTCTTTTTCCTCCATCCGTGCGACGCTTTGTCCGCGCATGGCGTCACCCAGCCCCCTGGATACTTCGGCAACAAGTCCGGCGTCATGATAGTGCGCCACCGCTTCTACGATGGCTTTAGCGCGTTTGGCGGGGTTGTCCGATTTGAAGATGCCCGAACCGACGAACACGCCGTCGCATCCCAGTACCATCATCAGCGCGGCATCGGCAGGCGTTGCCACTCCGCCGGCCGCGAAATTGACAACAGGCAGCCGCCCGAGTTCCTTCACCCGCACAACCAGTTCGTAAGGCGCTCCAAGTTCTTTGGCAATCGTCATCAGTTCCATCGGGGAAGCGCTCACCACGCGCTGTATATCTTCGTTTATTTGACGTATATGCCGGACGGCCTCCACCACGTCGCCGGTACCGGCTTCGCCTTTGGTGCGAATCATGGCAGCGCCTTCGCCTATGCGGCGAAGCGCCTCTCCCAGGTTGCGGGCGCCGCAGACAAAGGGCACTTTGAAGTCCGTTTTCAAAATATGGTACACATCATCGGCAGGCGTCAAGACCTCGCTCTCGTCAATAAAATCAATTTCCAGGGCTTCCAGTACGCGCGCCTCAACGATGTGTCCGATACGGACTTTGGCCATCACGGGGATCATGACGGTTTGTTGAATCCCTGTAATCATTTCGGGGTCCGACATGCGTGCCACGCCCCCCTGCGCCCGGATATCGGAGGGTACGCGCTCCAAAGCCATCACGGCAACGGCGCCGGCTTCTTCCGCAATCTTTGCCTGTTCCGGACTGACTACATCCATGATTACTCCGCCTTTAAGCATCTCCGCAAGGCCCTTTTTTACGGCATATGTGCCGGTTGCTTTTTTTATTTCCACCATAATAAACTGTTTTTATATAGATTACTTGTTTGTTTATGCAGCGCAAAATTAGAGATAATAATTGGATATGCAAAAATGCCTTTCCCGCGGGGTACCTTTCGGCGGGTCGCCCTACGCTGTGCGTCGGGATGCGACCCGCCGAACTGTAACAGCTTGCCTGTCCAGTCATAAGAAAGGCCTGCCGGCTACTGTGCACCGGAGTGGACGCCCTCTATAGACTGTAGTGAATGCTCACTATAGCCTGGAGGGCATTCACACTGTAGCCTACAGTGCACTCACACTCCAGGCTACAGTGCACTCACACTCCAGTCTGTAGTGCACTCGCACTGTAGACTGGAGTGCACTCGCACTATAGTCTATAGTGGCCTTCCGCTCTGCACCGGATCGGGCGGCAGATGGCGGATAAGGATTCACCGAAGGGTAAAAGAGGCTGTACGGCAGGCGATCCGACCGTGTGAGTGGAGCCGGTTCGGGACGGGAGAGTGCATTTCAGCGGGTCGCCTCCTTCCCGCGTCGGTTGCTTTTCCTGAAAGGCGATTCGCGTTTTATTTTACCCGCCCATTCGTTGCCACAGCCAAAAAAGGATAGCCCCGAATCTTTGAGTCTCTATTTTTTTGTACTTTTGCGGCGTATTTTTAAAGAGAACAAAAGAATGAACATACTGGAGTTGAGCGAACAGGAGATCATCCGGCGCAACAGTCTGGAACAACTGCGCCGGCTGGGTATCGACCCTTATCCTGCCGCGGTCTACGCAGTTGACGGATATGCCGGCGAAATCAGGGCGTCGTTCAGGGATGACGCCCCCCCTCGCCAGGTGAGAGTTGCAGGACGGATTATGAGCCGCCGCATCATGGGAAAAGCTTCTTTCATGGAATTGCAGGATGCTACCGGACGCATCCAGATATACCTCACGCGCGATGACATTTGCCCGGACGAAAACCATACCGAACTTTATAACACGGTCTTCAGGAAATTGCTGGATATCGGCGATATCGTCGGCATCGGGGGATTTGTTTTCCGCACGCAGACGGGTGAAATCTCCGTCCATGCCCGGGAACTGACCGTCCTGTCGAAGTCGCTGCGGCCCCTGCCCGTTGTCAAGCAAAAGGACGGCGTTGTCTACGACGGCTTCTCCGACCCGGAGCAGCGCTACCGTCAGCGTTACGTGGACCTGGTGGTGAACGACGGCGTAAAGGACGTCTTTCTCAAGCGCACGAAAATATTCAATTCCATGCGCGCCTTTTTCAATGAAAAAGGATACGTGGAAGTCGATACGCCCGTTTTGCAGACCATCCCCGGAGGCGCTGCCGCCCGTCCGTTCATCACGCATCACAATGCGCTGGACATCCCGCTCTATTTGCGCATCGCCAACGAACTGTACCTGAAACGCCTGATAGTCGGCGGTTTTGAAGGCGTCTACGAATTCAGTCGCAATTTCCGCAACGAAGGCATGGACCGCTCGCACAATCCCGAATTTACGTGCATGGAAATATACGTCGCCTACAAGGATTACAGGTGGATGATGGATTTCACCGAACAGCTGCTCGAACGAATCTGTATGGACGTACTGGGCGATACGAAGGTGCAGATCGGCGACAGGGAAATTGACTGCAAACCGCCCTTCCGGCGCGTGACCCTGACCGAGGCCGTCAGAGAACATACAGGCATGGATATCGGCGGCATGGACGAAAACGCACTGCGTGCCGCCTGTGACAGGCTTGGCGTGGAACAGGACGGCAGCATGGGGAAAGGCAAGCTGATTGACGCGATTTTCGGCGAAAAATGCGAACAGGCCTACATTCAGCCGACCTTCATCACCGACTATCCCGTCGAGATGAGTCCGCTCACCAAGCGTCACCGCGTCCACCCCGAACTGACGGAACGTTTTGAACTGATGATCAATGGCAAGGAAATAGCCAACGCCTACTCGGAACTGAACGATCCCCTCGACCAGCGGCAGCGTTTCGAGGAGCAGTTGCGCCTGTCGGAGAAAGGCGATGACGAAGCGATGTACATCGACGAAGATTTCCTGCGGGCGCTGGAATACGGTATGCCGCCAACCGGCGGCATGGGCATCGGCATGGATCGCCTGACCATGCTCCTGACCGGGCGGGAGAGCATCCAGGAAGTACTACTGTTTCCGCAGATGCGTCCGGAAAAGCCCGCGAAGAAAGACCCTGCGGAACGCTACGCGGCCCATGGCATCGCCGAAGCCCGGGTGCCGGCGCTGCAAAAGGCCGGCTATCTTACGGTGGAATCGCTCTGCGGCGCCAATCCCCAGCTCGTCCGCCGGGAACTGTTCGACATCCACAAAAAATATAACCTGGAACCGGAGCCTCCCTCTGCCCGTGAAGTAGAGGCATGGATCCGGTCTGTCTCCGGCCAACAAACGCAGCCTGATGAATTTTCCCGGTAAAATAGCCGTCTTCGGCGGAGGAAGCTGGGCCACCGCACTCGCGAAGATCCTGTTGTCGACACAGCTGCATATCCACTGGTACATGCGCCGTCCCGACCGTATCGAAGATTTCAAGCGGATGAAACACAATCCGGCATACCTCCCCGGCGTCACCTTCGACACGGACCGCATCACCTTTTATGCCGACATCAATCAGGCCGTCAAGGACTCGGATACGGTTATCTTCGTCATCCCGTCGCCTTTTCTGAAACAGCACCTGAAAAAACTGAAGACCCCCCTGAAGGACAAGTTCGTCATTTCGGCCATCAAGGGGATGGTGCCGGACGAGAACATGCTGGTTACCGATTACTTCATCCGCTATTACCACATCCCGAAAGAACATCTGGCAATCATTGCGGGGCCTTGCCACTCGGAGGAAGTCGCGATGGAGCGGCTGTCCTACCTGACCATAGCCTGCAGGGATCCGGAACGGGGCGGACAGCTTTGCCGCATATTCAACAATCCGTACCTGAAAAGTTCGTGCTCGCAGGATGTGACGGGGATTGAATATGCGTCCGTGCTGAAAAACGTATACGCCATCGCCTCCGGCATTTACCACGGCATGAAATACGGAGACAATTTTCAGGCCGTTTTCCTGTCAAACAGCATCCGGGAGATGCGGCGTTTCCTGCATACCGTTCACGCGGAAGAGCGCGACATCACCGATTCGGCCTACCTGGGCGACCTGCTCGTGACGGCCTGTTCGCGCTTCAGCCGCAACCGCACCTTCGGCACCATGATCGGGAAGGGGTGTTCGGTCAAAACCGCCCAGCTCGAAATGGAAATGATTGCCGAAGGCTATTACGGCGTCAGGCGCATCCATGAAATCAACCGGAACCGTCAGGCTGACATGCCGATCATGGATGCACTGTACAACATTCTGTATGAACATCAATCGCCGGCCGAAGTACTGAAACAATTAACCGAAACTTTTAAATAGCATCAAGCATTATGAATACAATTCGTTTGAATATCGACAGGGCGTTGAACGCCGTCACGCGGGAACAGATTCAGGCATTGGAGTCGCCGGTGAAAAAAGGACTGGACGCACTGCACAGCGGCAGCGGTGCAGGCCATGATTTTCTGGGCTGGCTGCATCTCCCTTCTTCCATTACGGAAGCCGATTTCGGAGAAATCGAAGACGCTGCCGCCGTATTGCGCGCCGGGTGCGAGTTCGTGATCGTGACGGGCATCGGAGGCAGCTATCTGGGGACAAAAGCGGTGGTAGACGCGCTGAACGGCAGCTTTGACTGGTTGCAGCGCGAACGCCGAAATCCCCTGCTGCTCTATGCCGGACACCACATCGGCGAAGATTACCTGTATGAATTGAGTGAACTGCTGAAAGGAAGGTCCTTCGGCATCATTAACATCTCAAAATCCGGCACAACCACCGAGCCGGCGCTGGCCTTCCGCCTCCTGAAGAAACAGCTGGAAGACGCCCTCGGCAGGGAAAAAGCCCGACAGCGCATCATAGCCGTCACGGATCCTGCACGCGGCGCACTCCGCAGGCTGGCCGTGCAGGAAGGATACCGCACCTTCGCCATTCCCGACAATATCGGCGGGCGCTTCTCGATGCTGACTCCCGCAGGATTGCTGCCCATGGCCGTGGCCGGCATCGACATCCGCAGGCTGGTGGCCGGCGCCCTGTCGATGGAAATGCATACCGCTGCCGAAACGCCTTTCCCCGATAACATCGCCGCGCTCTACGCCGCCACGCGCAACGCACTCTATGCCGCCGGAAAGAAAATCGAAATCCTGGCCAACTTCCATCCCAAACTCCATTACATCGGCGAATGGTGGAAACAGCTCTACGGCGAAAGCGAAGGCAAAGAACACAAAGGCATCTTCCCCGCTTCGGTCGATTTCACCACCGACCTGCATTCCATGGGACAATGGATTCAGGAGGGCGAACGCACCATTTTCGAAACGGTGATTTCGGTAGAAAATCCCGATCACAACGTGCCGATACCTGCGGACGGGGCCAATCTGGACGGGCTGAACTACCTGGCCGGCAAACGGGTAGACGAGGTCAACAAGATGGCCGAACTGGGTACGCAACTGGCGCACGTGGACGGCGGCGTGCCGAATATCCGGATCACGCTGCCCCGGGTCAATGCCTGGTACATCGGCCAGCTGTGCTATTTCTTCGAAAAGGCATGTGGCATCAGCGGCTATGTGCTGGGCATCAATCCCTTTGATCAGCCCGGCGTGGAAGCCTACAAAAAGAACATGTTCGCCCTGTTGAAGAAGCCCGGCTACGAAAAGGAAAGCGACGCCATCAGCGCCGGACTGTAACCGCCATGCCTGAAAACCGTGCGGGTAAAACCGAACCGGCGCTGAACGGCGCCGGTCGGCCTCCCGCGACGGAGGAGCAGGGACGGAGGCCGGGTCGGGGAAAACAGACCCTTTTTGACGTGATACCGATCCTGTGGAGTTTTGCAAAACTCCCGGATGACGGTTTTTTCTTTTTTGGAGGCGCTATTCAATGCTGCGTTTTATACCCGAACCGTTACAGTCTGCGTGCTAAAGACTTTTGAGACATCCCTTTTCCGTTTGTCGCAGACGCTGTTTTTTCCCGCTGACGCATAAAATTTCCCGCCAGGAAATATATTTTGTGGCCAGGAAATATATTTTTCCGCCGTAAAATATATTTTTCCGCCACGAAATATATTTTTTCGCCATAAAATATATTTTTTCCGTCACGAAATATATTTTTCCGCCAGGAAATATATTTTCCCGCCATAAAATATATTTTTCCGCCACGAAATATATTTTTCCGCCGCAAAATATATTTTTTCGCCGGGCCTCAGCGCCTTCTGCCGGAGGATATACGGTCTCGCCGGATACAGGAACAGGTTGAAATATAGCGGGAAACACTCGTATGCCCTGCCGTCCGTTTCCGTCATTCCTCCGTCCGCCTTTCCGGCCTGTTCCGAAGGCTGTTCCCGGCCTTCGCTGAAGAAATTTCATATCGTTTCATGCTTAAAATAAACGGATAACCCGCAGGTATGGCCATCCGGCAGCCGGAAGTTCGACAGGGGAGGGAGCGCCGTCACAGCGCAGGGCAGGCAGTTGCAGGAAAACAGGAATGATTTCCATAGTATAACGGTCTGTTTTTTGTCGATTATGTTTCATTAATTTTTTTTTCATCCGAAATTCCGCTTCGTTTGAGAAAGAGCCTTTATCTTTGGGGCCGGTTTTGACTGCATTAACTTCTAACAATATAAATGAAACAGAATAACTGCGATAAGAGCGTTTGCAAATGGCAACCGAAAAATGCGCGAAGGTCGTCAGGTTCGCCTCTTCTTTCATGCGGGAGAAGAAAAACGGTTGGCGGCCCTTCTCCCGCCCTGTGCCGGGAGAAGGGTGTCGCCTGCCGCAAAAGGGTGTCGCGGGTCACGCGCGATGCTCTGGATCACCAAAAAACAGACAGGGCATGAAACCGGGAAACATGACAGATACAGTCACAAGAATCTTCCTCCTCGTTGCGGCGCTGTGTGCGGGCGGGCAGAGCCTGCGGGCGCAGTGCGCCGTTGCTGCGGACATCTCCGTGGCCGGCGCTACCGAGATATGCGTCGGAGCGAGTACCGTGCTGACGCTCTCCGCGCCGGGCGTCTCCAATCCCGTTTACCGCTGGTACCGATCGCAGACGGACAACGCGCCTTTCCATATCGGCAATACCTACACCACCTCCGCCCTGAGCGCCGACACGACGTTTTTCGTCGGCGTCTCCGGCGACGGCCTCTGCGAGAACGCGCAGGGCGACCGCAGGGAGGTTTCCGTCCTCCTCCTGGACCCCAACACGCAGGGCAAGGATTTCTACGTCTCGTTCGGACAGAACTACAACCGGGCGCTTTCCAGCGTTACGATGCAGATACGGATTGTTGCACAGAAAACGACCACAGTCACGTTTACCTACAAGGATAATCCGGCGCTCAACACCTCCTTCCCCGTTGCTGCCGGCAGCGTATATACGCATAACCTGACGGCGGACGAGAAGGCCGCCGTATATTCATCCGTCACCGGCACAAGCAACAAGTCGCTGCGTATCCGGTCGACGGAGGCCATATCGGTTTATGCCCTGAATCAATCCTGGCAGACTACGGACGCCACGTTTGTCCTGCCGACGGATGTTTTGGGTACCGATTACTATCATATATCGTACATGCCCGTTTACACGTCTTCCGAACCGAATATTTCGGACGGCTACACCATCGTCGCCGTAGAAGACCATACGGAGATATACGAGAACAATACGCTTAAGGTCACGCTGATGAGCGGCGATGTTTATTCGTATTACGAAGTGTCGGACATGACCGGGCGGCACGTCACGTCGTCGAAACCGGTGGCCTGCTTCGTGACCAACCAGCTGACGAACATTCCGAACAGCCATGGAGCACGCGACCATCTGTACGAACAGATGACGCCCGTTAACACCTGGGGGAAGACGTTTGTCGTTCCCGTCACCAAGCGCGGCGTAGAGCGCGTCCGGATCGTGGCTTCGCAGGACGGAACGATTATCACCCAAAGCGGCGGCGTGATTCAGACCGTCGCCGGCGGACAGACGTCGCTCCATCTGGATCGCGGTCAGTTCGTCGAACTGGAAATAAAACTGGCTACCGGCGGCTGCTACATCACCTCCAATCATCCGGTAGGCGTAGCTTCCTATCTGATGGGCAGTTCCTATCCGGGCCTGACGCTCAGTATCGGCGATCCTTCGCTGACCGTCGTTCCGCCGGTAGAACAGATGATATACAGCGCCGACATTGCGCCTTTCATCCCTGCCGGCTCCACGGATTTGACAGAACATTATGTCATGGTCATAACGCCCACCGCCACCCGCGACCTGACTGCCGTAACCGTTGGCAACAACCCGACGGCGGCCCTCAGCGGCGGCTCGTGGACAAACGCCGTGGCCGGGGGGTTTTCTTTCTACACGATGCCGCTCACGAGCGCCACGGAGGCCTATCATTTCGCCAACCCGCACGGGCTGCTGGTGATGGGCTTCGGAGTAGGCGGTATCGAATCCTACTGCTATCTGTCGGGCGCGGCCGTGCGGACGCTGGAGGCGTCCTTTTCGGTGGATGATAATCTGCATCTGGATTTGGACGGGACAAACCTCTGCGTCGGCCGACAGGTCAACTTCCGCGCCAGCGGCGTTACTCCCAAAGCCGGCGCCACGGGCTATCTGCGCTGGTACGTCGACGGCGTGGAGGAAACCGCCCATCGCGACGCCTTCCAGTGGACGGGGAC
>JAISMO010000120.1 GCA_031276675.1 Tannerella sp. | reverse complement strand
AAATTATACGCGAATTTAAGGACAACCATACCCGGCATATCATTGATATGCAATCTTCTTTTCCGGTAAGCGACGGATGAACGGATTTCACTGTCCACGTGATAGGTTTTGTCAAAGGGAGAATAGGCCGCTATGCCGAAGTTCATTTCCCTGTATTTATAGCCAAGTGAAAACATATAGATTTTCTCTCCACCGCTTAGCGTCTCTCCATAGAACCAGTCCATCGGATTACGCCACATAAACATTGCATTGAAATTTCTGTACATTCCGAGCATGGTCGCATCGAAAAACGGTTTTGTATAAACATGCCGGTAGGTATTCCCGTGACTGACGAAATGATCGATTCCCCCGTTAACGGATACGGTCAGGATATCCTTGATCGGACCGATACGCAGGTTCAGTAATGCAGATATGTATTGCCAGCTTTTCTGGTTGTTCCAGGTATGGACAATCCTGTCACTTTCCGCAAACCTCTCTTCCATGATGGGCGAAGGCAGGTATTGGTATTTTCCCCGCAAATTGGCGTAAAAAAGCCCTTTTCGCCATTCATAGGTCAGTTCGGTACGGTAACGGAGGTACGGGTGCATATCCGGATTACCCCGCACAAACAGAAGTGAGTCAATCTGCTGCTCTACTGCACTCAGTTCTGAGAGCAACGGCATATTGTTGCTAATCTGCGCTGTCAGTCGGAGAGAAGAACGGTCAGACAGGGGATAAAACAGCGTCAGACGCGGGTTGAATGTCCATGTATCGTAGTCAACGCCATTTTTCTGTCGGAAACCGGAACGGGTGATGCCCGTTCCAAGTGAATAGTTCAGTTTTTTTACTGTTCCCTTCCATTCACTGTATAGATATGTTTCGTGCTGCTGCATTTCCGTATTGTCTTCGTGTCCGTTCCTGTATGTATTATCAATACGGGCTTGCATATGGCGCAGTCCGGCGCTCAGGCTGTTGTTACCCAGTTTCTTTTCGTAGATACCTTCCCCAACCCATGAATATCTGTTGCCGGCGAACGTGTTGTTAATGTCGGTCAGCAACAGATCTGTACGGCTTTCTCTATACATGCGGTTACTGTTCGTATGAAGGTATGCTCCCACAAGATTAAGAACAAGTATCTGGTCGTTTTTCAAATTTTCCTGATAATACAGGTCCAGGGACGGGGTGTTATAATTCATTTTTGAGTAGTCAATCATCCGGACGTAATCATCCGGATTTGCCACATGATAAAGTCGAGCATTGTAGTCCTCATGAGGCCGGTTGTTGAAAAAACAGCGGAAAGCCGTATTAAACATGCGCTTTTCGTTCAGATAGCTGTACGCCGCCGTCAAATCATGCGTAGCCCATTGCAGATGACCGGGTTCGCCGGTTTCCTTGCGTTGCAGGGAAGAACCGTCTGCAAAGTTGAATGTTTCCTCGTTATCGCGCATCATCCTGTTGAAATCACGGTGCCGTGTTGCGTAATTGACCGAAAATTCCGATTTTCTGTGATTGATTCGTCCGTAGATGCTATTGTCGCCAAACTTTTTCAGCTGTGGTGCATTTGTAACAGATACTCCCGCGTTACCGCCGGCTTCGTGTCGTCGTACGATATAATCAATGACCGCTTCGATGTTTCCATAGCGTAAACCCGGACTGTCGTGATATTCCACACGGATAACGTCCCCGGGTTGCAACGCCGAAACGTCGTTGATTCCTGCTTTGACGCCGTTGATGCGCAACTGTACTTCGCCATTCGGAACACTGACTTCGCGCGTAACCGGATTGATTTGCAACCCCGGCAGCATCAGTTGCTGCAGCAGGTCAATGCCGTTGGTGGATGCCTGTACCTGCCGTTTGGTAGGGAAGACGAGTTTGCGGTCAATCCGGCTCGTTATGGCCGATCCGGTCACGGTGACGGCCTCCAGACCGACGGCCTCCTCTTCCATCAGGATATCCGGCAGGGTGAGGTTTTTGGTCAGTCCGGCCATTTCGATGTACAGCGTTTTGTATCCCATAAAGGATAACGCCAGCCGATAGTCGCCCGGCTTTACTTTCGGAACGGCAAACCGGCCGTTATCATCCGACACGGCTCCCGTCACAAAGGCGGAATCCGGCGTCTGCAACACTACATTGACAAATGCCAGGGGTTCGTTGCTTTGAACTTCCCTGACGACGCCCTTCAGTTCGATGTGCTGAGAGAAGGCGGTCGCTATGGCGCTGCCCAGCAGCACGCATGTCATAATCATTTTTTTCATATTTGTTCGTATTGTATTTTTAACTGTTGACCAATGCACAGGCTTTTGCATAAAAGTTCCTTTCGCTTTTAATCCTCGTCCACATCACTTTCCAGCTCTTTGCCGGACGGCTGTTTTTGCGGATGCGGATGAAGACGTTTTTTGAGCTGTGCAATCGTGTAATCCTTGAGTTTGGCCGCATCCACACCCCGATAGAGCGCCCGGCCGGTTTCAAGCACCGGCTGCAGGGCGAGCCAGAGATCGTTGAAGACGTCGATGTCTTCTTCGGTCGCGCGGTTTCGCCTGCTTTCAAGTTCGTTCTGCTTCACGTTGAGCGCGTCGATGGCGGCTGTCTGCA
>JAISMO010000092.1 GCA_031276675.1 Tannerella sp. | reverse complement strand
AAGCGTAGTTCGTCGGGACTCCGACAGAGCCTGTTCCGTCCTTGTAGGCAATGATCTCCACTTCGCCGTCGTTGTCGATATCGCCCGCCAGAATCTGCTGGTAGTTGTCGATCGTCGTTGTGTTCATCGGCAATTCCCGTATTCCCCATACGAAAGTGGGGGCAACGGTTCGGCAGTCGGCATCGATGATGTTTTCGGGAAAGCGGAGGTGATGGAAGACAAGCGTACGCGAGCAGCCGAGAACCGTGTCGGTCAGAAGGACCGTGACGTCGGCTTCGTCGTCCCATTCCCACGGGTGTGTACAGGTGGGGGCGGTTCCCGCAGGAACGCCGTCGACCGACCACTGGTAAGAAACGTGTGCGGACGTTTCGCCGCTCAAATCGACCGAGTAGGTACGTATGCCGCGTCCCATGTCGAGCGCACCGGCGGGGGAGGAGACGATTTTCAGATTGCCCTCGAAGCGGTTGAGTACCCAGATGGAATCAGTCTGCAACATGGGATCATGATTAACCGTTAACTTGTATAATCCCGGCTCGACGGCGGACAGCGATGAAGTCGAGGCGGAACTGCCGTCGGGCAGTGTCCAGTCATAGCTTAAGGCATAACCGCCATCCAGCAGGTAGGGAGCGCCTGTACATTTATATACCGTATCTTCACCGAAATCGAAATCTCCGAAAGCGGACAGGTAACCATAGGAAGCGCCTCCTGTTGTGGTGTTTATGCTGAAATAGCCGTAAGAAAAGGGACTGGCCGCATTGCGGATGTTAATCACCTTGTTTTGCATTTCGGAAGGAAGAGATGTTTTTGCCGCCTGCCACTCGCTCATACCCGGTATGGCGAAAGGAGAGAGGCTCAAGGCCGTAGTTTTTCCGTCGCATGTCACTGTAAAATCCGTATGCGTACCGGTACGGAATACCAAAAATCCGTGCAGCGAATTGGTTCCGGTTGAAATATTGCCGTAAAAAGGCAGCGACATCTGGCTGATGGAGTAGATGCTCGGAAGCAACGCCGAACCCAGTTCGGTACTGTGACCCGAAATATGATAGCAGTATACGGGATAAGTGGCTTTAGCCAGCACACTGTTTGGCGCAGCATTGGTCAGTCCGTTTGTACCCAGGTCGAAGACATAACTTTGTCCGGCATTCAGGGTCGTCGAGGTAGTGGAGGAACCCGAGTTGAAAGTGATGGTCGTTCCGTCCCGTGTAGCGAGGAAATAGGCGCGGTCGCTTGTCGAAGAAAGCAATCCCTTTACGACCACGTAGGTTTTTCCAAGCGAGTTGAACGGCACAATCTGGTCGCCCACGATGTCCCATCCCGTACCGCTTCGGCCGATGAGGTCTTCGGTGGTCGTAACGGCTACAGGTTTGTTCGAAACAATGTACGTTCCGGCAAGCGTGGCGCTGCCGGCAGCATTGCCGACAACATGCTCCATAATCTTCAGCGTCTGTCCCCGGCCGAGCGTCCTCGTAATGGTGGTCCCTGCAATGGAAGAACCGCTCTCGCCGATTCGAATGTCTTTCGTGGGCGTAACGTTGACAGTCGTCCCGTCTTCCGTAGCAACAATGTCAATCTGGTCGAAAGCCTCTCCATAGCTGCCCGTAAAGTAGTAGGAATCATGTATCATCGGCACGTAGAATTGCGTACCGAGGGCCGCCGCTCCTTTCAGGGAAAAAATATCCTGATTGCAGGGCGGAAGTACCTGATAATAGGCCGTAACCCTTACGTCGGAAGTAATGTGAATCCCGTAATCGGTCACATTGCCGGCCTTTTTGCGCGGGTTTTCCACCTGCCACTTGCTACCGGAGCTTCCCGATGTAAACTCTTTCCGAAACACCCCTCCGGGTGCAATTGTATTCCTGTAGGTCACGGGCGAACCGCCATTGTTGACCTCCAGGACTACATGCGCGGAATCGGACATGGAACTGTTGGAAATAATAAAGACCATAGGAGAATCGCCCTCGCCGCAGATGACCGGATCTGCCAGGTCAGGGGCAGCAAACCAGAACTCCATATCCTGTGCCTGCACGTACTGCAAGCCTGCCCATCCTGCTATACATCCTGTTAGCAGGTAGCGGAGACCTGTTTTCACTCTCGCGATTATCCTTGCCGTTCTTTTCCGTTTCATACCGTTGTTTATTTTTTAGTTATCCGTTGATTCTTATCCTGTGATTTATGAGATCGGATGGGTTATGCATGATTCCTGCCCGCGGAACGGGGGAGGTTGCGGTCGTCCGCCGTGCCCTGTTCGCCGAAGTGTTGGCATACGGTTGATAACCTGTCGCCGCAGGTTCCCTTCTTCTCAGTTCATTTGTTTCATTGTTCAAACCGCCATCTCGTGCTATAAAAACGGTTCCAAAGGTAGAAAGTCTTTTCCAAACGGGAATCTGTTTTCTGCCAAAAAAAAATAATAAACCAAAAATATCTATTAGGAGACTTCATTTATTGGGTAAAGTACGTGTTTCTGACGGATTAACGCATTGTATCTGCCTGCAATCAGGAATCAAAAGATAATGAGCAATAATTATACGACGGTTACCTTATAATGGACATTTTGGAATAATGTGAACAGGGAATTGGAGAACCGGCAGAATTTAAAACTCAAAAGTCAGTATCTTTTCATATTTGCAGGCGGGTTGCCGGATTTGTTTATCGTGTTCGTCGTCAAGTACAGTAAGATGTGAACCAATGGATTTACATCATTTGCATAAGATATGTTTCGTATAGGCCGCTATAATTCAGAAACTGTTTTGATTTAACAAAAAGCGTTTATCATTAGGTTGTATTTTTTTTTGTATTTTATTTGTTGCCCTGCCCAAAAGATGGATTGCAGAAAGGACCTTCTCACGTTTTGAAAGTTACGGAAGATCAAGCAAAGACAGTGAGATGAATATCGAAACTTCAACGATCAGACTGTGATACAAATCATACTCAATAGAGTGAAATAATAAAATCAAAACCGTTTCTTGGTTTATTTCATTCGTTTCTTTTGCACAGTATGTTCCAGTAGGTGTTTCACAAAATCAGGTATTTCGATATTCTTGTCATTTGCTATAATTTTTATTGCATCATAATTTCTACCTCTTCGCCTTCCCACTGCAAATCAAGCCGCCTAATTTCTTTCAATGCAACATGATTGTATTTCAGAGGATTTCCCCAATAACATTGAAGACATAAGTTGGCATTTTTCATGTTTTGACAGTTTTCGCAATGCCCACAACTCCATGATTTAGCCCGGTTACATGAAGCGCATAAAAGCATGAAATCTGAAATATTGTGCTTTTCGTCAATATCACCGCCAACTTCGTAAGGAATTTTATGGTCGATTTGCAAATACCTTTCGGCAAATTCACCGTTGCAAACGGCACATTTCCCATTACAGGAATCAAATAAATTTTTCTTAAACTCTTTCGGGAATGTGGTTCTGCCTGCAATCCTATTAATTTGTAACTGACTAACATCGCCAAATCTGTAGGCTGCGATGGACTTCCCATCTTTCGATTTGACTTTGAATGTTTCCAACGGAATACCCGCCTTGCGTACATCTCTTGCCACTCTTAGCGGGTGATTGTAGCTGTAAGTATTTTCCAAATCTTCAGTAGAAATAAATCCATGTTGCAAAATGTGGTCAATCATAATTTTAGCGCGTTTGTTCATTGTGGACTGAACGTAGTCCAAAAAGATTTTTGGATATTTCATTTTCTTACTCACAACGGGCAAACAATTCAGGTTGATAGTTTTGCCGTTCAATTCTGCGCATGTCAATACGTTCTGTGAGCGATGGCGACAAATAAACAGCTTCGTATGTATATTCTTCGCGACTGAGTAAGGTAGCTTGCGTGGAACGACCGGCATTGATTTCCATTTTCGCCAGATTTAATGCATCGGGTAAAGGTTTACCGCCCGTTCTGCCGTCAAAACTCAAAATATAAGGAATATTTTTTTTGTTAAGTTCGTAAAGAGATATGATAAAATCTTTGAAATCAATATTTTCGGCATAATTAAACCCACCGTTTTGTCCTGTACCCTGATACGGCGGATCCATGTAAATCAAGTCATTTGGGGTTGCATTTTCAAGAATATGAGAATAATCTGTTGAATAAATTTCCGTCTTGCCTTTAAGGAGTTGCGATGCTCCCAAAATATCATCCCGCATCATCCGCGGATTCCGTCCCAAACGCCTTTTATCCGGACTTTGGTTGAAATTCCCCTGCGCATTGTACCTCACAGCTGCCTTCACGCATTTTGCCAAAAGAAAAAGAAGGTATTCCGGTTGCCGTGTTTCGTTGAACCTGTTGCGGATTTCATAATAATATGCTTCTTCGTTTCCTTGCTGTCCGTGCCAAATATCATTGTATTGTCCGACAATATATTGAGGATTGTCAATAATCATATTCCAGAGGTCAATCAAAGGCCTGTTTATATCGTTGATAACAAAATGATCGGCTTTAAAATAAAAAGCAGAGGCAATGCTAATAGCCGCAGAACCGGCAAACGGTTCTATCAACCGGTTAAACCCGGCGGGAAAAAAACGCAATATTTTATCCGCCAAATTTCGCTTGCTTCCCTGATAGGAATAGGATGAGGTAACTTCATGTCAAATCTGTTAATATAATCATTTTTCTTAATCCCCTGCCTGCTTTTTGCTTCTTCTTTTCGTACTTCAAAGTAACAAGCATTTCTTTCAAATCAACGCCTGGCCGGAAAGTGACTTCGCCGCCTTTTCATCAAATGATAACTGTCTCCCGACAAAACGATAACTGTCGTTTCCTCAAACGACAGTTATCGTTTTGAAATTCACCGGTAATCGTTTCACTTTGTCTTTTCGTACTCAACAGCGCAAAGTTAATAATATTATAGGTATACGCAGGGGAAATGATATTTTGTATGATTTGCCCTTTGCAGATTAATAATGAGCGTCTGTTATCATTGGATTCCTGACGGACATTTTGGGATACATACTGATTGCGTCCTTTCTGGGCGCTGAGCGTTTTCGGAGGAAGGGTCAGGGCATGAACGGAATAAAAAGCAATGTAGGTGCGTTTGGCAGCACCTCCAAAAAAGAACCGGCGCCGTGCGAAACAGACAGCCCGGATTATGGACTCGCCGAATCATGACAGGCGTGGGTTTTGAAGATCACGGTCAGGCCGTCGCGCAGGGGAATCATTACTTTCTCTACACGTGTGTCGTTGCGGATTCTTTCGTTGAACGCCCTGATGCCCTTCGTATGCATGTCGGAGGATGGCGTATGTTTTTCCGCCACTTTCCCAGACCACAGTGTATTGTCTGCCAGAATAAACCCTCCCGGCCGGACGTAAGGGAAGATCAGGTCGTAATAGGCGCAATATGCCCGTTTGTCGGCGTCAATGTATACCATGTCAAACATTTCGCCCAGTGCAGGCAGTATGTCGGCTACGTCGCCCCAGTGTACGCGGATTTTCTGTCGGTGGGGCGACTGCTCCAGATAGGGACGGATGAAAGGTTCCATTTCGTCGTTCACTTCAACGGTATGAATCAGGGCGTCGTCTGTCAGGCCTTCCGCCATGCAAAGGGTGGCGTATGCGGTGTAGGTGCCGATTTCCAGTACGCGCCGCGGACGGATCATACGGCAGTACATTTTGAGCAGACGTCCCTGCAAGTGGCCGGCAATCATGCGCGGACGCAGCAGTTTCACATGTGCATCGCGGTTCAGCGCGGCAAGCAATTCCCCCTCTTCGTCGATGTGCTTCAGGATATATGCCTCTACGGCATCGGACATCGTCATGCGGATTTCAGTGATTGAATGTCGGCAGTTGATATTCTTTGCCGGCGTTGAAGACTTTCCCCACTTCATTGATTTCAAGAAACGAGGTGCCTCCGCCGGCGCCCCGGCTTCCGCTCAGGTGCGCCACCTTGTCGCGCAGGGTGAGCCGTCCGCTGTCGATCAGCCGGCGCAGGGCGTCGTAAAGGTATTCCCGGCGATTTTCGTTCCACGGCTGATAGACCGCCCAGACGCCGTAGGAGAGCGAGAGCATGCGCATGACCTGCTCGCTGTAACAGATGGCAAACACGGTGGCCGTTCCACGGAAGGCGGCCAGGTAACGGGCGGTACGGCCCGTGAGGCAGTCGGTGATAATGGCCCGCACGTTCAGTCGCTGGGAGGATTTGACGGCCTGTTTGGCCAGAAAGGACGTCACGTCCAAATCATCGCCCTGAATGGGGACGCGGATGTCGTTTGCACTCAGTTTGGTGCGTTCCGCCTCGCGGATAATCCGGGTCATGATCTGTACGGATTCGACGGGATATTTGCCATATGCCGTTTCGCCGCTCAGCATCAGCGCATCCGTGCGGTAGTAGATGGCATTGGCCACATCGGTTACTTCCGCCCGGGTGGGACGCGGATTGGTAATCATCGAATGGAGCATTTGCGTGGCAACAATCACAGGTTTCTTGGCTTCCACGCACTTGCGGATAAGGACGCGCTGAATGCCCGGCACCCGCTCGGCAGGCACTTCAATGCCCAGATCGCCGCGGGCTACCATCACGCCATAGGCAGCTTCAAGTATTTCGTCAATGCGGTCTACGCCTTCCTGGTTTTCAATTTTGGCGATGATTTTCATCGGGCTGTGATGCTCGTCCAGCACGTGCTGAACGTCCAGCACATCCTGTTTGTTGCGCACAAAGGAGTGAGCGATGAAATCCAGATCATGCGCTATTGCCCAGCAGATATTTTCACGGTCTTTGTCCGTGAGCGAAGGCAGGTTGATCCTCATGCCGGGGACGTTTACGCTTTTGTGGCTGCCCAGCACGGCATCGTTCAGCACTTCACAGACCAGGTATCCGGCTTGTTTTTCCACGACTTTCAGTTCCAGGTCGCCGTCATCAATCAGGATATCGTTGCCCGTTTTCAGATCGTCGGCAATGGTTTTGTAAGAGACATAAATACAGTCGTGCGTCGACTTTTCATCCGGATTTCCCGCTATCTTCACCCGTTCTCCGGTCTTGAAGACAATGGGCGCCTCTGTCTGCGTCGTGCGTATTTCGGGACCTTTGGTGTCGAGCAGGATGCCGATCCGCCCGGACACCGCACGGGTATTGTTTACGACCCGGTTCAGGCCTTCCTGCGACATGTGAGCCGTGTTGAGCCGTACCACGTTCATTCCCGCCTTGTAAAGCGAACGGATAAATTCGACCTCGCAACGCTGGTCGGAGATGGTGGCAATGATTTTCGTATGTTTAAGCATAAGATATAAATCAAAAATTAAATGGGTATGTGACAGTTTGGTTATTCGGCAAGCAGCGCTTCGAGCGCCAGGCGGTAGGAGTCCATGCCGAAGCCGGTAATTACGCCTTTGCAGACGGCTGACAGAAATGAATGGTGCCGGAAAGATTCCCGAGCATGCACGTTCGAAAGATGTACTTCCACCACCGGCGCAGTTATCGCCCTGATGGCGTCATGCAGTGCAACGGAAGTGTGCGTATAGGCTCCGGCATTCAGGATGATGCCGTCGGACGAAAATCCCGTCTCATGAATCCTGTTGATTAGCTCTCCCTCCAGATTGCTTTGATAAAAGGCGATCCGGCATTGCGGATAGGCGGCTTCCAGGGTTTCCAGCCAGGCTGAAAACGTCGTATTTCCGTACACGGAAGGCTCCCGGATGCCCAGAAGATTCAGATTCGGCCCGTTAATGATTTGAATTTGCTTCATTGCATTTGTTGCTTTATGATTACTTTTGCCTCTGCTCGGGAGCATGCAATCCCGAATGATTGTACAAAAGTAGTGATTTTTCCGTATAGTATGTGCCCGGATGGAGAAAACCGAAAATGAGTTTGCAGATAAGTATGAGATATACCTTCGTTTGGAAAAAGGTCTGTCGGTCAATACCGTAGAGGCTTACTTCGATGATTTGGCGAAACTGTTCCGCTTTATGGACCGTGAGGGAACGGAGATTCGCAGGATTTGCCATGCCGATTTGCAGCAGTTTTTGGCGCAGTTGAAGGATTTCGGTATTTCGCCCCGTTCACAGGCGCGTATCATTTCGGGCATCAAATCGTTTTTCCGCTTTCTGATGCGGGAAAGATACATCGACACTGATCCGACGGCACTGCTGGAAATGCCCCGCATCGGGATGAAACTGCCGGAAGTCCTGACGCTGGGCGAAATCAACCGGATACTGGATTCCATCGATCTTTCCTCCCAAACCGGCCAGCGCAACCGGACCATGCTGGAGGTGCTGTACAGTTGCGGACTGCGCGTCTCTGAACTGATTAACCTCGCCTGTTCGAACATTTACTTTGATGAAGAATTTATCCGAATCACCGGCAAGGGAAACAAACAGCGGCTGGTGCCGATTTCACAGACGGCGCTCCGGGAAATCAAAAACTATCTGGTTGACCGCAGTCAGATACCCGTGAAGAAAGGTTTTGAAGACAGGCTTTTTCTCAACCGGCAGGGTAGGGGACTGGCACGGTGTACGGTGTATCTTGCCGTCAAAACACAGGCTAAACTCGCGGGGATTCGCAAATCTGTCAGTCCGCATACCTTTCGCCATTCCTTTGCCACTCACCTGCTCGAAGGCGGCGCCAACCTGCGTGCGATCCAGATGATGCTCGGTCACGAAAAAATCACCACAACGGAACTGTATACACACCTGGATCGCGAAACCCTGCGGAAGGAAATCATCCGGCATCATCCGAGGAATAAAAACTCATAGCTGCCACCGGTCTTTCCATTCAATCACAAAGCGTTCCTTTTCGAAACGGACGGGCAGCCAGATATAGCGTCCGTCGATGGCATGTTGCGGCCTCCACCGGTCGCCCAGATAGATATACTGCGTTTCCGCCCCTGTATGAACGGGCAGCACAAACGTGCTTTGCGAATGGAAGGAAAACTCCGCATCGGCTCCGGCAAAGGGATTTCCCAGTTCTTCCCACGGCCCCCAAATGGAGGAGGCCACAGCCGAACGGCCGGCATTGGGCGCCCAGCCGGTACAGCCGGACATGATCAGGTAATACCTGCCGTCTTTTTTGAACAGGGCTGGAGCTTCCATGAAACGCCCGGCAAACAGGCGGGCATATATGCCGCTGTGCGACTGATAGTCATCGCTCAGAAGGCTGACATGAAGCGTGCTGTTCTCCTCGGAAGCGTAGATATGGTATGCCTTGCCGTCGTCGTCGACAAAGAGCGTCATGTCCCGCGCCATTTGCCCTTCCGCAAAGTCGCGCCCGACAAGGTTCAGCGAATCGGGATGCGCAGGCAGCGACGCGCCGGTAAAGCGCTGACCTTCGGCACGCACAGGTGCTGCCTTCCTTTCGTCGGGGTAATTCACCGGCCAGTGTCCGGCGTTTGGACGAACGGTTCCGACAAATGTAAAAGGCCCCGCAGGACGGTCGCTTACGGCAAGGCCGCTTCTGGCCCCCGCATAGCCGCCGCCCACAGGCTCGAAATGGAACCACATCACGTATTTCCCGGTTTTGGCATTGTAAATCACCTTCGGACGCTCCATGATGCACCCCTTTTCAATTTCACTGCCGGAGCCTTCGGGCATCACGTTCAACACAATGCCTTCATCCTGCCACTGATACAGATTGCGCGACGAATAGCAGTGAAAGCCCACATTCGCCAGGTTGCCCGCTTCGCCCTCGGTTTTATGCTCGCCATACCAGTAATATACTCCGTCGCACAACAGGATGCCGCCTCCGTGCGCGTTGATATGGACACCCTGGTTGTCCGGCCATAACTCGCCGGGAGTAAATGTTTTCGATTCCGTACAGGCGCCCGTACAGGCCATAAAAAACAGGGCCGCTCCCGCCTGCGCATACTTTGTCAATCCGGTTGGTTTCATTATTTTGCACATTTGATTATTATTTACAGATGTGCAAAGATACTCCTTTTTTAAAGGATCAGGTATGAAAAACAGCCGGTACAGCCGGACAAATACATCGCAAAATCCTGTATGCAGTTCCGGCCTTTCATTCCGTTCATTTCGCAAATACCGAACACCCTCATCCGGAGCAACACGACCGGACGGAGGTGGCGCTTCCGCAGGGCATCTGCATCAGGCACCTGAAGGCGTTTTATACTCCATATGTATAAATTGAAAATCCATTGATGTGTGCTTTACAGTTCCACATACCGGAACCGGCTCCAAGACATGGAATTGTACTGTTCCACATCATTGAACTGTACTGTTCAACACCATTGAATAGTATTGTTCAACACCATTGAATAGTACTGTTCAATACCATTGAACTGTACAGTTCCACTTTACGGAAGATCGCTTAAGTCGAACTCACGTTAAAAAGCGAACGGATTCATGCTTTTCTGTCGCCGCCAGTTTAAAACCAAGCGTCGCCGGCTTTGAAAATACGCTCCGTCCATTCAGACTCAATTGTCCTCAAATGAAGGATTACCAGCTACAACAGGAGGCTTTCGGGTTCATGTAAACACGCTGATGATGATCTTGAAAGGGAAGAAATCCGGTACAGCCTGCCATTCGCCGTTTGCCGTTTGCCGGGGTACGGCAGGGTTTTTTCCCGCGTCGAACCCGTGTCGGGTTAACAGGCGCCGTCTCGGCAGAAATGCATCGGCGGAACAGCCGTTTTCAACCGGTTGCCATGCAGCGCATCCGCCCGGCTGCGGTTAGTTGTCCCATAACGGATTGTAAGCAATCAGACCGTTCATTCCCAAACCAATATAAATCGTCCCGTTCAATACATACATACAGTGGACGTTCCGGTTGAGTGCAGGCAGGCGTGACTTCAGGCGCCAAAGCCGGGCAGACGGATTGTATTCAATGATATGATAGGATTCATCAATGACATAGATATTGCCGTTACAGGCAACTCCGGCCAAAATGCCGTTCGTGATTACCGGACAGGAAGGTTCCTCTGTCCAGACGGTCAGGTCGGACGATTTCCACAGTCGCCTGTTACAAACCTCGTCCGTGCTTTTCCCCAAGCCCGCGTAAACCGTATCATCCATATTCACTGCAATGCCGCCATACTGCGCTACCGGAAAGTCTGCCTTCTGCGACCAGACATTCGGGGGGAATACGTCAAAGGCCCATACCTCATTTTTGGCCGTATCTTTCATTCCTCCCAGATAGCAGACCTTGTCCATGAACTGAAAACCGGTCCGGGAATAGGCCGAATCCGGGCCGGCGGGATAGATATACCACATGTTGGTGTTTGTATTATACCGCATGAAAACATTCTGCGGTATATAAGCGCGGTTGATTCCTCCCAGGAGGTATACGTTGGAATTGTATGTAGCGGCAGCCTGCCACTTGAGGGAGTCTTTCACCAGAAAGGCATAGGAAGCCAGTGGCTGCCACAGGTTGTTCAGGGCATCATAACTCCATAACCTGTCGGTGTATTCGGGGCCGAGGTCGCCACCCAGCAAAAAGCCCTTGTCGCCAACGGAAAAACAGGTCGGAGAACCCTGTATGAGCGATCCCCCCGGAAATGCCGCCAGCGTGTTGCTGAAGATGCGCGGCGTTTCAAGGATTTTTACTTCTCCGTAGGATGTTCCTTCTCCATTGGTCGCATAAATCCGGACATAATAGGTCATACCGCCTTTCCAGCCGGAAAATTCCGTATGAATCAGCTGGGAGGCGTTCGTCGGAACTTCCATGCGATTTCCTCCATTCACAAGCGTGGGTTCGGAAATATCGGTGGAATAACATATGCCGCTTGAGGTGACGGGACTCTTTCCGCCGTCAATCAGCTTTCCGCTCAGGATGACGGTTCCGTTGGCGGTTGCTTCCGGCAACAAGGTTTCGAGAGTCGGCATCTCACTTTTTGTGTAAAACACTTTCTCGGGACTGAATCCCAGTCCGAACTCGTTTCTTGCAAAGGAACGCACATGATATTTCGTTCGCGGTTTCAGATTTTCCAGCTGTCCGGCAAACTGCAGGTTGGTGTTTGTCCCGGAGGTTATGGTTACGATACTGTCAGCCTTCAGGATACTTGCCGTATCGGGCATGGGAGATTCGCTCCAGAAGAATCCGCGTGAGATGAACATGGCGTCGCCGATGTCCAGAATTGCCGAAAACAGCGTCACGTCGGTATACCCGGAATTGACATGATCGATAACCGACACCGTATCCATCGTCGGCCGGCCGGCTATGGTGGTGAAGCTGTCCACAGAGCCGGTGAAAACGCCGAACGTATTCCTGACATATGCCTGTACATAATACGTGCTCGAGGGGCTTAGTCGGGAAACGTTACAAATAAAGGAATCGGCTTTCGTCAGGCTTGGAACCGAATCCCTGTTTGTCATGCCGGCCGATGAAGACACATAGACACCCGATTCGTTAATCTCTCCTTCGCCGGGAGAGAGGATGACGCCGCCACAAACAGCCGTGGTAGCATGGATGTCACAGGGTGCGGATGTCCTGACGGAACCTAATCCGTCGTTCGTTTTTATCTCGACCTGTTCGCCGTAGGCGATATTTACCTGATTGATTGCGTACGGCCGAATGTAATATTTCGTATTTCCCTGCAGATGCTCAATGGTTGCACTGAACATGTCCACCCCTTTGCCTGCCGAGACAAAATTAGCTGTTCCGCGTTCAGGCATCTCGCCGGTACTCCAGCAAAAACCCCGTTCCGTCACTTCATATCCGTTTGATTTCGTTACGGTCGCCGTCAGGGTGATGGAAGAAGCCGTTTGCGTATAGAGACTGATACCTGTCAACTCCGGCGCACCGGCATTTTTCACCTCCGTGTCCAGTTTCACGTCTTCCATACAGCCCGTCAATAGACCTAACAACAAACCTGTTACCCATCCAATATGTTTAGCTGGCATTTTCATCCTGTTTCTGTTTTCAGTTCGTTAGTTCAAAAAAATACCTATACCTATATTCGGGTAGACGTATTTCAAATTCAATATGCTGCATCCGGCTGTTCCATAGAACCTTTTCCCGAAAACAAGCATCGCGTCCGCATCAATGGCCGTGCTCCGGAACGAAAGATCCTTGTTTACGGCCCAACCTCTCTCGTCCGGCATACCTGTAGTCCGGTCGATTTTCTCGTATTCATACGCCTCTTCATACTGCACGTACCCGGCGCCGACCGACAGACAGACTGTCGGCGCAACTTTGAAAACCAGCCCGGCCGTCCCCATCCATATACTTTTCTGACTTCCGGACGGGTAGCGATAGGTCTCCTCCCGGGCGTCAAATACGGGAATCCGGCTGTTCGTATATTCAATTTTTTCACCGTTGGGTTCCGTATTGCGGGGAAAAATCATATTGGTGCGTACCCGTACATACCAGCCTGCCCGACCTGTACCGCCGATTTGTATACCGTAAGGCGCAATCGGCGGCAAAGAGGAATATCCGGCAAAGAATTTCATCTTTTCGCGCGGTTTTCCGGGGCTATAGACAGACGGGTAGGAATTGCGTGATTGCGTCAACATCTCTCGCCACGAATTGGCGGAATTTTCATCTTTGGCTGTGCCGATGCCTTCTGTATAAAAAAGAATCAGTTTTTTCATCGCGAGCGTATCCTTCTTGGAGAGAGCTATGCTGTTCAAACAATTAAGGCATTTACTCATTACCGGTACCATGGACGAATGCATGTTTTCTTCTTTCTCCCAGATGGCTGTCAACTGATTGATACTGTATGTGTCACAATAAGCGACACCTTCCTCGTACCACATCTTTGCATCCTGATAATCTTTTCGTCTCATCGCCTCATCGCCTTTCTGATTATATTCCGTCGGCTGTTGTGCCTGCACACAGCATGGGAATATCAGCAAACACCATAAAATCAATCGTTTCATGTACGTTTTTCTTTTTAGTAAGTAGTTACACCGTCAGCAATCCGAAGGCCTTCCGCATTATAAATGTCATACTTTCCGTCTTTCCGTTCAAAAGCCCGTCCATTCGATGAAAGCCCGACAGTCAGATAGATACATTTTATTTTCTCTTCTCCTTTCGAGTCTATTGCGCCAAATAATTTGGTCGATTTATTGCGGACAACCGTGTAATTTCCAAAAGCCATCTTCATTTCATACATTTCTTTGCGATCGGCAATCTTTTTTTCTTCCTCTTTTTCAATACATACGAGGTACAGCCGCGAAGTTTCTTCCGTCGTTTTCAATTCGCTTGCCTTTTCAAAATCTTTTTTTGCTTCCGTATAATTTTTCTGTTCCATCTTTAATTTTCCGCTTGCAATCAATGCATTATATTTTTCATTGATTGCTTCGGATGAGAGCGTGACTTCCGTTGCATCATCCTTTGCCGACGTGTTTTGCCGTTCGGCAGGCAAATGTTCTTCCGCATCTTTTTTCGTCATGGCTTTCTCATTTGTTACTTTTTCAGAAACAACCTGAGGAGGTGTTTGCAACGGCATTACCGCTGTTTCCGTTTTTTGCTCCTCCTTGTCAGGTGTTTTCAATTCCGTATCTTCCGGTACGGTTGATTGTTGAGGCATCGTAATTTCATTGTCGGAATTGGCGCCTGTCCGTGTCATCCCCGGCAGTTCGTTCCATCCGAATATATTATACGCAACAATATACCCCACAAAAGCAAAAATAAAGACAATCAGCGGAATCATCGCACGCCGTTTCTTTTTTCTTCGGATGCGTCCGATATTCGGTTGATTCACATCCTTCTGTTCGGAATCAATCGGCTGCGGGATGGGCGTGGAGGCGTAAGCCGTACTGTCTTCGTCTCCGGATAAAGATGGCGTTTCCGCATTCGTCTCCCGCAATGTATTTTCCGTTTCCTCAAAATAAGACGGAATATTCAATTCGCCGATCATATCCCGGACGGTTAAATAACGCTCGGCAGGATTCACTTTCATCGCCTTGAGAATTACATCTTCTGTCCTGGACGTAATCTCCTTGTTCAGTTCCGAAGGCTTTGCCAGTGGTTTGGTTGCACGCAAAATCGACTCTGTCGGGATAATACCCGTCAGCAAATTGTACATGGTTGCACCCAGCGAGTAGATGTCCGGGCGAGGTGAAAAACTCTGTATACCCTCGTCATCATACTGTTCAATGGAGGCAAATCCTTTGGAGAGAGTCAGAAGGGTTGTACTTGTTTCCTGCTGTTCAATGTCATAGCGTTTACTGACGCCAAAATCAATCAATCGCGCATTGTTTCGTTTATCAATCAGGATATTGCTGGGCTTGATATCCAGATGCAGGATATTTTTCTGATGTACAAAGTTGAGAGCCTGACCTATCTGGTAAATGTATTTCAGGACTTTCTTTTCCGGCAGAGGGCCTTGCGTATCCAGCATGTATTTCAGCGAACAACCTTGAATATGTTCCATTGCAATATAGGCTGTGTTGTTTTCTTCAAACACTTCCAATACGTTGACAACGAATGGATGATGAACTTCCGAAAGTATTTTTGCTTCCTTAATCAGTTTTTCCTTGAACTTGTCAAAAAGCGTCTGTCCGGTTTTGGAATGGATGCGCACATGATGAGTTATCTTGTCCCGAAAGCAGTAATCTTTGAAGAAATATTCCTTGATACATATAGGCACATCAGTTCGCACCGTTCCCAATTCGCCTTTCACTTCCGTGCTCCAGGTGCCTATGTAGGTGATACCAAATCCCCCCTGGCCAATTACATTGCCCAGTTGATACTTCTTGTCCTGTAAATAATGTCCTTTCGGCAAATTCATAATTACGCAAGGTAATCAGGTTTTTTCTGCGCAAAGGTATAGCTTTTTTTTAAATAATCGTATACAGGAAAGAGAGAATATATTGTTTATAGTTAGATGAATTTTGAACGTCTTGTACTTGGAAAAGATAAAAGGAATAATTATCACGCGCTTTTACACTACATGATTCCACAATGCTATTTTTGATGGATTCGGTGGAGCCGGCTTGCGAAAAAACGGCGGAAAGAGTTTCCGACTGGATACAGTCCGTCACGCCATCCGTGCACATAAAAAAATAATCGCCGGGACGAATATTCGTTAATAACATTATTTCCGCATCCATCGGGGAACCGGTACCTTGAATAGCCCGCATAATCACGTTTTTTTGCGGATGATGCTCAGCCTCGTCTGCAGTGATTTTTCCCAGTTTCACCAGATAGTTAACTAATGAATGGTCTTCCGTTTGATAAATTGCCCGTCCGTTACGAAATTGATAGATCCGGCTGTCTCCAATATGGGCAATGGTAATTCCCAATTCGCCTACATAAACTAATGTCATTGTCGTTGCCATGCCTCTGGCTTCGGGATGTTGCAATATATATTCGTCGAAACGGACTTCAGTATACTGAACAGCTTTCCGGATAAGTTCTTCACTGGGGTCTCCCTCAAGGAATGTTGCGAAAAAAGTCTGAAGCGATTCGCATGCCAAAGAACTGGCGATTTCGCCTTTTTCAGCGCCACCCACACCATCACATACGATAAACAATTTCTGTTCAGAATCTACCAACTCGGACAACGGATAAATGGAGTCTTCGTTATTCTGTCTCCCCCCTTTTTCACTGATCGCATAAGGCCGTTCAAGTGTTATGTTCATGGTTATTGCTACATTTTATTCATTAAATCGAAGCACTGTATGCCCTAGTATTATTTCATCATCGTTTTTCAGCACAATTACTTCTCCCTCATCCAAATACTTCCCGTTATACAAAGTGCGGTTTTTACTGTTATTATCGGAAAGGGAATGAACCAATCCTCCTTGCGGACTCCTTTTGACTTCAATCCGTATGTGACTTCGGCTCATTAATTTATCTTCTGTTTTAATACAGATATTTGCTTTGGAAACAGAAACTTTTCTTCCAACGATATACAACCCTTCCTGCAACAGAAATGTCTGTGCCGGAGTATCTGCATTCTCAATGACAGTCAATTTACCGTTACCTTTCCTGACAGATTGAAATATAGCTGTATTATCTTCTGCTACCGAACTGTTCTTGGACTTTTTTTCTAAGACCGAAACAGGAATCTCTTCTTTACATTTCGGACATTTGAAGGAGGCGATTCCCTCCGGGATTTTTTTCTCGTCGACCTTTAATCCGACATGACAATGTGGGCATTTTACCGAGATCATACAATGATTGAGATGTCGGCATCATCCATTCCGGAGAAGACATCAATGATATTCGCATCGGAAGCAATCTCAACATCATTTGATAATGTGATAAAGTCCGTATCTACGTAATCGTCCACTGTCACAAAATCGGCAAAACTTCCATCCATGTCAATAACTACAACATCGCTCAAATCTTCGTCTATAGAGACGAATACACTTTCATCTTTCATACTCTGTTACTCCTAATTTTATTTTATAAATTATATTTCTTTTCCCGATGCAAAAGTACAAATAAATATTATTGCAATTTATTTCCTTTATGACAAAACGTACAAAACCACAGGATTATTGTACAAATACGGGTGTTTTTATTTCAGAGCACTATTTCTTAATCCATTTTGCCCTACACGAGGCAACCGGACATTGTTTTTTATTGGCGAGCGATTCCCAGGGAATCTCTCCGAGGAATGTTCCACATTTGGGGCATACGTAGTCTATTTTGAACCGATTGGCTATATTTTGCAGCAGTTCGGGAATTTTTGCCGATTGTTTGGCGCCGAAATACACGCCGACGGTCGGAGCGCAGATGGCCAACAAAAAACTGGCAATCATGATATTGAAATTTCCTTTGCCAGCAAAACCAATTACAAGGCCGGCTACGCCGATCACGGCAAACGGCAATGACTGAAACAGCCTTGTCTTAAACTGATTAGAGGATTGTATCCGTATTTTTTCCTTGACATAGGCATCGTAGACAAGTTTCAAGGCGGCAAATTCTTCACTGTAATCATTGTCGAATTTCAACACCTCCTTTATATTTAACGTATAGTGTTTGCCCAGCGTGACATGGTCTGTCATGTTGATTTTCTTTCGTATTACCTGATCGCTGTTTACAAACGTACCGTTCGTTGAATTGGCGTCTTCAATGAACAAATTACCGTTTTCGTCACGAATCAATTTTGCATGGTAACGACTTACATATACGTCATCTACTACAAAATCATTGTCTTCAGCCTTTCCAATTCTGATTATCATGTCTTTTTCAGATTCTCACTTTGTTTCAGACCTTCCTGTTCAAGCATTTCTTTCAGCGCTTTCAACGGTTCCTTGGAAACTTGCAGCTCACGAGGTTTTCCGCCGGGCGTCAGCAATAATAATTTCTGTTTCGGCAAATTGATTTGCAGGATATAGCTTTTGTTGATAATGAAACTCTTTCCTACACGCATCAACATGGATTTATAATCCACTACCTGGTTCCCAAGCATTTCTTCTATTCTTCCGATATTGATAGCAAAAGTAAACTGAATCCCTTCACTCAGAAGTAGTTTAGTATAGTTCCTGTCCGCTTCCAAATAAAGTATATCACTGATTCTTATGCGTAAAAATTCATCTCTTGTCTTGATTATCAAATATCTGTCCATTCTGTTCTGCTTTTACCGTAAATTCAGCTGCAAATATATGTATAATTTTCCGGTTCAACATAACTCAATTGATAAACAAGAGTGATTCGGAATATTTTTTCACATAATGAATATTTTGACCGCCTCCTTCATCGGTGAGATTTGATCAAATGACCGGCTTCTTTTTGGAGGAATTGCCCGAATGGCTTCGCCATGGTGGAGCGCTAAACAGGTATCACAAACAGCGGCGTATTGCTGTGAAACAACATCCTGCGTGCGATGCTCGGATAAAATATGCGCATAATCATCCTTCGGCGATACGTACTGCATGCAATTATATCAATCTGCTTTTTTTTGACAAACTTATCAATCGCTTCCAGTAAATCACCGTCATCCAGTACGGTATAATCAAAGGACAAATCCGGATACTGTTTTTTTAGATAGGCATGAAAACCGCCCAGCCGGATTTCATTCCATTCATTCCTGCTGGTGGAAATATTAAACAGTTGGATTTCGATGTGTGGATAGACCTTGAAAAAAGAAGCTAATTTGTCAAACGCAGTCAGGTCTCGCCGGTTGAAAGACAGGGCGAAGGCCAGCCGTTTCATGTCATGCGGGTTATTAAACGGGACATGCGCCGGAACGGCCAGCAGCGGGATGTCCGTCAATTCAATGATTTCGCCCGTCACACTTCCGGTGATATACATGTCTTTTTGTCTGCTTCCGCGCGTTCCCATCACAATCAGCGACGGACGGTATTCCCTGATATACTGTTGTATCCCTTCTTCGGGCAATCCTTCCAGCAGGGTGTAACCGTATTTTACGCGCGGCCATTCTCCGGAGATCATCTTCCGCTCTATCGAAGCGCACCATTTTTCCATCTGCTCCACCGCCTGCAAATGAGTGGAGGGGAGGGAGGCATTCTTTTCGGCTTCTCTGTCAGCCAGCAGCTCGCCGACAAACGGGAATGACGGTGGAATGCGGGTATTGAAACAGACATGCAGGAACATTACTTCCCCGGCTCCGGCCTGGTGCGCGTAATGAATCCCTGTCCCGCAGACTTTGACGGAATAATCGGAGAAGTCTGTCGGGATGAGAATCTGTCTGGGCGTACTTTCCGGAAATCTGTTTTCGGTATTGTCATTCAGCCATTTTGTATTTTCCATAACCTGCAGGGCGTGCGGCAAATCGCTCTCTCTGATGCGCACGCGAACACCTGCCGATATGACCGGCTGAATCAGGTTTGCATTATGCATACATGCTTCTATTCCTTCGGATTCGAGGATTGTTTTCAATATCTGCGCTTTTTCAAACGTGTGAACGGCTAAAGTGACCAGTGGCTCTTCCATGATGCGGGTGTTTTTGAATGAGAAAAGAAAATCCCCCGACAAACGGATGTTCGCCTTGGGATTTTAACCGTATTCTCTTTTTCGGATCAGGGTTCTGCGGAGGCAAGTGAATAACGGCCTTTGGCGTGGATGATTTCCAGCGCGCGATCCAGAATGGAGGTATCACTCAGCGCCACAATTCCGCCGCCCGGCCCAAGTTCCATATGCGTGCCGCAACTTTTTCCGGCGCTGAAATTCTGTCCGCCGAAATAGTTGCGGACCGTTTCCACATTTTCGCCCACTTCACCGGCAATACGGTGAATCGCTCCGTCCGGCAGCCGGTCTTTGATGTCCCGAAGCTCGTTAAATGTCATCGTTCTTGTCATTGTTCCATGTTTTTGTTAATAACTGCATTCAATTGATGCCTCTAATATAGAGCTAATTTTTTACCCGTCAAAAAAATATTCCGTCGAAAAAAACAGACTTTATGGCATATATCCGAACAGGAGTGATTTTTCCGCAGGGCAAGCGCATCTTCATTTTAGCCGGAATCAGGGATCGGGATGACGCAGGCGACTCCCGTAGACTGTTTTTGTTCACATACGGAAAAGTTCTTATTTTTGTTGCAAAAACCTCATAATTCAACTTGAATGATGTTTCTTCAGCAGTCCGACGAAAACAATACTGTTTTTGAAATGGCGACGACGTTTGTCAACGAGACGTCGGAGCATGTCTTCCTGACCGGCAAGGCGGGAACCGGTAAAACAACGTTCCTGCGATACATCCGCCGGCATACGCACAAACATGCAGTTGTTGCGGCGCCTACGGGGGTTGCGGCCATTAACGCGGGGGGCGTTACGCTTCATTCGCTGTTTCAGCTGCCTTTTGAGCCTTATGTGCCCGGCTATTCGACCCAGAGGAACAAATTCCGCTTCAGCAAGGCTAAACTGGACATGTTGCGCCAGCTGGAGCTGCTGATTATCGACGAGGTGAGCATGCTCCGCGCCGATACGCTCGACGCCATCGACCGGACGCTGCGGATCATTCGCCGGAATGAGAATCCCTTCGGCGGCTTGCAAATCCTGTATATCGGCGACATGTTTCAGCTGCCGCCGGTCGTGAAGGAAGAAGAATGGGCCTTGCTGCAACCCTGTTATGAAAGCGCCTTTTTCTTTCACGCCCAGGTCATCAGGCAGACGCAGCCGGTTTATCTGGAACTCAAGAAGGTATATCGCCAGCGAGAACAGGCCTTTGTGGATTTGCTGAATAACGTGCGCAACAACTGCCTGTCCGCAGCGGACCTGGAACGGCTGAACACGCGCTTCCGGCCGAATTTCAGCCCTTCGCCCGAAGACAAGTATATCACGCTGACAACGCACAACTACAAGGCCGACCGGCTGAACCGGCAGGAACTGGACCGGCTTGCCGGGCGGGAACACGTTTTTACGGGAAAGGTGGAGGGCGAGTTTCCCGACTATGCCCTGCCGACCGACTTGCAGCTGTGCCTGAAGGCAGACGCGCAGGTCATGTTTATCAAGAACGATCCGGACGGCCGCTATTTCAACGGCAAGATCGCCCGGGTGAGCAGCATCTCCGATGAACAGATACAGGTCTGCATGCCCGAAAGCGGGGAGGTCATACAGGTGCCGAAGGAGAGATGGAAAAACATCCGTTACCTGCTTGACAGGGAGAGCGGCGAAATGCGTGAAGAAGAAATCGGCGCATACACGCAGTATCCCCTAAGGCTGGCCTGGGCGGTCACCATCCATAAAAGCCAGGGCTTGACGTTCGACAGGGCGATCGTCGACATCGGCGCCTCCTTTGCCGCGGGACAGGCCTATGTGGCCCTGAGCCGCTGTACTTCGCTGGACGGCATTGTCCTGCGCACGCGCGTGTCGCCGGACAGCGTCATGACCGATCCCCATGCCGTTGATTTCAGCAAAACGGAAAAGTCCGAGACGGAACTTCGGCGCCTCCTTGTCGACGGCAGGCGAAAATTCTGGCAGCAGCGGCTGCTGCTCTATTTCGACTGGAAGCCGATGTTTTCGTTTCTCAGAGAGTTTGACAGATTGCTTGAAGGCAAGACGTCGGAAGAATTTGAACCGGCCCGGAAGCTGTATGAAGATTTCTGGCCGGCCGTACGCGAAATGAATGAGGTGGCGGAGAAATTCCGCCGGCAGCTGCTGGCGCTGACCGAACAGGAACAGTCGACAGGCGACCTCGACGCCCTGCGTGACCGGTGTCAAAAGGCGGTGCGCTATTTCTTCCTGCAAACGGGAGAACGAATCCTGGCGCCACTGCAAAACTTCATCACCCACAGCAAACTCCCCAGGCAGGCAAAGACATTCCGCAAAAACATCATCGAACTGGAGAGCGATGTGAAACTGTTTCTGGAAAACATGAAGCGGGTACGCTACAACAACGTTCCCCTGGTCGGCGACATGGACATAGCGCTTCCCGTGCGGCAGGACGTCTTTACGTCGGCCGGGACGGCCCCGCCGGAAAGCGATACTGTGCCCGGGCGCAAACGCGGACCGGCGGAACGCAGGCCGAAAATCGACACCCGCCGCATGACGCTGGCGCTGTTCGGCAGCGGTCTGTCGATCGAAGAAATTGCCGCACAGCGCAACCTGGCCGTTTCGACCGTCGAAAGCCATCTGGCAACGTTTATCGGGAAAGAGATCGCGGTCGACCGATTCTTCACACCGGCCGAACTGGAAGAACTCGGCACGGTTATCCGGCCGCTCCTGGAGCAGGAAAAACCATCCTTCAAAGCTGCATACGACCGGCTGGGCGGGAAATACAGCTACGGCAGACTGCACCTGGCTTTCGGCTATTTGAAGCAAAAGTAACAGGGCGCCGTACAAGCCGTACCCGCACTCGCCGGCGCTTTCGCCGCAACCGGCAATCATTTGATTTTTTATGCCGTGCCGCAGCATAACCTTATGCTGTGTCGCAGCATAACGCTATGCCGTGTCGCAGCATAACCTTATGCCGTGTCACAGCATAACGCTATGCTGTGTCACAGCATAACCTTATGCCGCGTCGCAAGGTTACAAAGAGACGCTTTGTAACCTTACAAAGAGACGCTTTGCAGCATTACAAAGAGACGCTTTGTAACGTTACAAAGAGGCGCTTTGTAACCTTACAAAGCGCCTCAACGGTTCGGCCTGTTTTGCGGAAGCGTGCCGGGAACTGTTTTCGGCGATGGACGGGTGGAGCCGGCTACGGTGCGGGAAGAGGGAAATTCACTCGGCAGGCGCTGCCAGTGCGTTGTCAATCATCCGCAGGATACGTTCAAATTCCGCCGGCTGATAGCCTTTGGCGACATGGCGTATTTTCCCGCTCCTGTCAATCAGGTAGGAACGGGGGATCAGCTGCGTGGCAAAAGCGGCGTAAATCTGCCGGTTTTTGTCGGGATACAGGGGGAAACCGAAACCCTTCCTTGCATTATATGCGGCCAGTTCGGCCTCCGAATGTTCACGGCCGATCACAAGCAGGACAAAGTCGGATTCCTGTGCATACCTCGGCCGGAGCGTTTTTTCCGTTTCGGCCAGTTCCAGCTGACAGGGCGGACACCACGTGGCAAAGAAAACGATCAGTATCACTTTCCCCCTGAAAACGGAAGACGGCGTCGCGGTTCCGTCGTCCGACACAATCGTGAACGCGGGCATCGGATCGTCCGTGTACACGACATCCGTTGTATCCCGCTGCGCCTTTCCGGAGAGTGAAAACAGCATCGTCAGGCTGATCGCTGCAATGCACTTTTTCATGACTGCCGGGTTTGTGCCACCTCGTAACCCGCCTTCAGGGCCTTCAGATTCAAGGCGACGGTTTCTTCGCCCTTGCGCCCGAAGATCGAACGGATGCCTTCGGCGATTTTTTCATATGCAATCCCGATGAATGGCGTGGAAGCGCCCAGCATGACGATATTGGCCGTTCGCTGCGAACCGGTTTCCTTTGCGAGGGTCTCGACATCCAGGAGGACACGGTTGGGCAGCCGGACCAGTGCCTCCAGAATGCGTTCCATGGCCGGATAGTGGGGGATGTTGACGAAGGGCCGGGTGTTCGTCACCAGCCAGCCGTCTTTCCGCAGGCAGGGCAGGTAGCGGAGACTCTCCATCGGCTCGAGGGAGATGATCAGATCGGCCTGTCCCAGCGGAATCAGGTCGGAGGCTACCGGCCGGTCCGACAGGCGCAGGTTCGACTGTACGTCGCCCCCGCGCTGGCTCATGCCGTGCACCTCGGACTGTTTCATGTATAACCCCTCTTTCAGGGCGGCTTCGCCGATAACGGCGGCAATCGAAAGGATGCCCTGTCCGCCGACGCCGGACAGGATGATGTCTGTTTTCATGACTGCGTTTCTTTTTTCTTTTTTCTGGTTAGTGTCTGAATACATTCGCGCCGGGGAATAATCACCGATACGCCCGGATAAGCGATTTCTTCGCGGATGACGGCCTTCATCTCCTCATAATGCTTTTTCAGCGGGACGAGCGTGCGGATATGTTCCTCAGCCACGCCGATGCCCCTGCAAATGGCTTCGAGACGTCCCGTGCCGGCCGAATCCTGTCCGCCGGTCATGGCCGTCGTTTCGTTGTCGGAAATGAGGATGGTCACGCGGCTGTTTTCATTGACGCAGTCCAGCAGGCCGGTCATGCCGGAATGGGTGAACGTGGAATCGCCGATAACGGCCACCGCCGGATGGAGGCCGGCGTCCGAAGCGCCCTTGGCCATGGTGATGGAGGCGCCCATGTCGATGCAGCTGTCTATTGCATGGAGGGGCGGCAAGGCTCCCAGCGTGTAGCAGCCGATGTCGCTGAAGACCTTCGGTGTTTCATATTCTTTCAGCACCTCGTTCAGGGCGTCGTACACGTCCCGGTGTCCGCATCCCTGACACAGGGCGGGCGGACGCGGCTCGACCACTTCGGGAACGGCGTAGGGGGAATGTATTTCCCGGCCCAGCGCTTTTCCGACCAGGTCGGGCGTGAGTTCCCCGTCGCGGCGGAGCGTCCCGTCCAGCCGTCCCCTGATTTTCGGCCCGGTACCCAGCAGCCCTTTCAACTGCTCTTCGACCACGGGATAACCTTCTTCAAAGACGATGATTTCATCGCACGCTTCCGCCAGTTTCCGAATCCACCGGAGGGGCAGGGGATACTGGCAGATTTTGAGTACGGGATGTTCAAAGCCGTCGGGATAGTTTTCCGATACGTAATTAAAGGCAATGCCGGTTGTGAGGATTCCCTTCCGCCTGTCGGGCGCGTCGAAATAGCGGTTGCAGGCGGATGCTTCGGAAAGGGCGGTCATTTCTTCCTGTGCGGCCAGCAGTTTCCGGTAGCGTTGCCGCGCCAGGGCGGGCAGGAGGATATAGCGTTGCCGGCCGTCGGCCGGGCAGTTCAGCGGATTTTCCGGCCGAGGCGGTCGTGTGGTAACGCCCGCGCGCGAATGCGCCATCCGGGTAGTGATGCGCAGCAGGACGGGATAGCCCAGCTTCTCCGACAGATCAAAGCCGTCGTACACCAGATCGTAAGCCTCCTGCTGGCAGGAAGGCTCCAGCATGGGCAGCATCGCAAAACGACCGTACATGCGGTTGTCCTGTTCGTTTTGAGAGGAGTGCATGGAGGGGTCGTCGGCCGTGACGATCATCATCCCCCCGTGAATGCCGCTCATGGCGGCGTTCATGAAGCAGTCGGCAGCGACATTCAGGCCCACGTGTTTCATGCAGCAAAGCGCGCGTTTGCCTGCATAACTCATTCCCAGCGCAGCCTCCATCGCCGTCTTTTCATTGGTACACCAGCGGCTGTGAATCCCTCTTTCCCGTGCAAGGGATGAATGCTGGATATACTCGGTGATTTCCGTCGACGGCGTACCCGGATAGGAATAGACGCCCGACAAACCTGCATCAATGGCAGCCTGGGCAATGGCTTCATCACCCAAAAACAATCGTTGTTTCATGTAGTCAGTTTTGTAAAATGCGTGCAAAGATAACCAGGAAATCGTGTACATGCGAAAATCAGGCCGTTTTATTACTCGGTGGTCATGCTGCCGATAACCTGCGAAGTATAGACCTGCTCAACATTCGGATAAGCCGTTTGATACTGCTCCGTAAGGTCTTCGGCAAACTGAACGGCCCTGTATTCCCTTGGCGACGATCTGACGGCCGGTTCTTCATACTCCCTGAAAACAAAGGTGCGTTCGGTATCGCTGTAATACAGGGTAATGGCGACGTTTCTGGAATCATTCCCGACGACCGTCTCCTTAAATGTGCCCTCTATGCCGTCCTGACCATATGTTTCGGGATAAATAAAAACAGTTCCTTCCGTTTCCGCCCGTTCTTCTCCTCCGTTATAGACAAACCTGTAACCGCCGCCCGTTTTCACCGGGATGGTTGCAAGCGCTTCGGCTTTCAGTTTCTTTTGCTCTGCGACCGTCATGGCATCGCCGGCAACCGTGGCGTCCAGTCCGGAGATAACCACATGCTTGGTTTTATAGACGATGGTTACATGGAGAAGTAAAGACTCTCCGGATGAATCCCGGATCGTAACGGACGCTTCGCCCACTCCTGTCGGTTCAAACTGAATGTAATTGCTGTGGGTCATCTCCGCTTTCAACAAAGACGATTCGCATAAAAAAGAATAAGCGCCGTCTCCTCCCGTAATGGTAACGCCTCCTTTGGAACCATAATACAGTTGAAGCGCATTATGCTCTATCTGATGCAGGGATAAAGCCTGTTCCGTCTTCTTATCGCACGACAGCCAGCCAAAAATAAAAAACAGGACAAGAGATGTCCGTAAAATGGTTCTAAGTTTCATACCTGTTAAATTTAATGATATTCATATTGTTCCGCAAAAGTAAATATAATCTTTGAGCAACATACGCGCACAGTCAAAAAAAGACGGTAACTGTACGCCTCCGGTGTCGGGATGCGACCCCCTGAAATGCCTCCCTTTCCACGGTCAACATGTTCCGCTTCATTTCACGAAGATCTTTTTCACCGTCTCCGTGCCGCCGATCCCGACCTTCACGACATATGTCTGTGTGCCGGGCACCGGAATGTCGAGTTCGTCGGCATCGGGCGAAACGCTGAAGACCGTCATCCCGAGTACGCTGTATACGTCAATCCGGTCGATCCGGCCCGCGAACGAACGCACGCGGATGCAGCCCGCGCCGGCGCCGACCGTCACCTCCGGACGGAG
>JAISMO010000040.1 GCA_031276675.1 Tannerella sp. | reverse complement strand
TCCTCGGCCGAAGCCAGAAAGATCAGATTGTATGCCTGCCGTTTTTCGCTCAGGCTGATAAAGGCGTGCAGCAGCGAAACAACACTCCCGCCCGCATCGTTGCTGCCCAGACCGTATATTCTGTTTCCCACCTCAACCGGCATATAAGGATCGTATTGCCAGCCCGGCACCGGTTTTACCGTGTCGATGTGCGAATTCAGCAGCACCACCGGCGCCCCCTCCCGGAAACCGGGAGCGACACACCACAGGTTATTGCCGCGCCGCAGCGGATTCAATCCCCGCACCGACATGTACTTTTCCAGCATGTCGGCCACCGCCCGTTCTTCCCGGCTGTGCGACGGAATGGCAATCATCGCCTTCAGCAAGCCCGTGCAACTGTCGTATAAATCGTTCATTTGTAAGGATAAATTTTCTGCAAAAGTACGGAATCATCCGGGAAAGTCTGCATATTCCGGAACAAAAAAACACGCTCCTGCACCGGATTTATCCAACCTGTCACAACACCTGCGCGACCATACAACCGTATGGCCGTATCTTCAAAATCCGGCACAGATAAATATGCATGGACAATTGCCGCTGAATTTTCAGGAGCGGCGAACCTGAAATCGATGCTGGCTGATGAATGAAGAAAACGGGACCGTGTCATTGCCTCCGGATGGTCCGCACGGATGCTGTTCCCGCTTTTACACGCAGGGCAACACAATTGGTCCTTACAGGCCGGCGGTTTTAAAACAATACACCCGTTTTCGAAATGAAAGAGAACATGAATCGGGTTTGTGAAGAAATATCGCGCCCCGTCAACAGGCCCGGGGCTTTTCATGCGCGTCCGGATCGGGAGATAAAGGTTCTAAACGGGGAGATGAATACATGCGGCTGTTATGTTGTCATAAAAAAGTGAAAACGTCTTCACTCGGGCGAGGACGTTTTCACTCGGCGCAAAGCCCTTGCCGGTAAAAACGAAAAGAGAGTCGCAAAAAGCGCGGATGCGTTCATCCGGATCCTGTTTCGGCCCGTTTTCCCGTTTACAGGCATACCGTCAACGGGAAACGACCGTTTGAAATACACCCTCGCCCGGCCTATGACAGGGCGGCAATGGCGGAACCCGTCAGGTTGGCGTTCTCTATCTTGTCGATGTCTACATGCACGTCTTTCAGGTCGAAACCGTCCAGCAGACCGCGTAGCGTAGCGCCTACCATATCCTTGTAATGAATGCCCTTGCGGTTTTCACTCCAGAAAAGACTGCCCTCGGCAATCAAACGGATGCGCTTCACCGAGGGATCATGCGAAATCAATACCAGCGTCAAACCGGCAAGAGAGGCGGCCACCAGTTTGGCGGAACGTTCATAAATCCAGCGGGCTACGCGCACGTGGCGTTCCTTGTGAATGTCGGGATAACCCATAATGGTTGTCAGTTTCCGGGCGTCAAACTTCTCCTCAAACTCGTCAAAGGGGAACGACGCCTTGAGTATTTCGCCCAGATACATGCCTGAAACGGCTTTTTCGAAACGCTGCGCCCCCTTGTTGTCCGACAGGGCGTCAACAATATGGTCTACATTCGTCAGATGCGGCGGTACAAAGTTGCCGGATTCCAGATTAATCGGCAACGATTTTCCGGCCGCCGTCCGCATGTCCAGTTTGGCAATCCGGTCGGCCCGGACAAAGGTAGCCATGTTGGTACCCGTCCCCACGATCAGGCCGATATAGGCGTCGTAGTCGCTGCGCGTCAGGCCGGCAAACAGGCTGGCCACCGTGTCGTTGATCACCTTGATGCCGGTGAAATTCGGGGAGCTTTGCATGTTCAGATAGTCCATCAGCGGTTTGCCAACCGGCTTGCCGACCATGGAGGGGATGTCCACACCTTTCGTCCAGCGAAGCAGCCGGGCGTCGCCATCCGGCATGGATTCGGCCGGATAGGAGAAGCAATAGCCGATGGACACTTTTTCCTCGCGCTTGATCTCCTTGATCAGGTCGGCCTGTTCCTCAAACAGCTGCTCCTCGGTAAAACCGGGCGTCTTCATGACGGAAAGGTCTTTTTTGAAGCCGTTTTCCGGTCGGATCGCAGTCTTTCCGTTCACAAAATCCACGGAGGCTACCCGATAATTGGTTCCTCCCAAATCCAGCACAACGGCTTTTCCGTTCACGTTGGAGGTTTTCGGATAAATGAACGTGGGGATACACTGGACTTCCTGATTTTCGAGTTTCAATCCGGTTTCCACCTTGTGCTGGAGAGATACGGCGATTTCTTTCAGCTGTTTAATACTCAGTTCAAAAATGTTGTTATTCATCTTCTTTCAAATTTAGATAATGATACCGATAACAGATTTAAAAAATTGAATTTGACCGCAAAGGCGGTGTCTTTATACTGCAAAGTTATAATAATATCTCTGGCCTGCAATGCGCTTTTTCATTTCCGGCGGCGGACGGTTTTCGGTGAAGTGTAATTCCAACGACTGTTTTTGGGGCGCCGGAAGACTGGTACGGTTCCTCCGCGCCGGGAACGCGGAGCGACTGCCTGAATCTGCGTTCAAAAAAGATTCGGCCGATATTTGTATGTTTCAAAAATGATGCTTAGTTTTGCCCCCCGAAACTGGAAGGTAATCATATCATGCCAACGGCAGAAGGAAAATTCCGTTTTTATGAGTCTTTTTATATCAAGGTTGCTCGGATGGTGGAATCGGTAGACACGCAAGACTTAAAATCTTGTAACCATTGCGGTTGTGCGGGTTCAAGTCCCGCTCCGAGTACATCGCAAAACGTTGATAATCTTTTTCAGATAAGGGTATTGGTGAGTGGGTTCACGGGGAAGAAGTCTCTGTGAGGCGTACGGCTGTGCGTCTTTGCGAATCAGGGTGCGAAGCATCTGTCATGAAACCGTCTTCACCACAGACATCTACACATCATACGAAGTAAATTATGCTGTTCATTGCCGTTGTAATTCAAATGTATTCACCTAACAGTTTACCGGAGAAAAAACCCTGAAACGGGATAAACAGGCGGTTAGGGTTGAAAAAACGGCTATTTTCTTTTTGGAGATGCTATTCGTTCTCCGAATACACATCCGTCTCGGGTTCGCAAACTCGTGGACTGCCGATAAGTCACTCATGGAATGCGCTTTATTAAGAATAAATATCAAAAGTCTTCAGCACACAGATCACACGGATTTTACGGATGAACACAGATTTCTTGTGAAAATGGCAATTGCCCGGAAATTTTCGGCAATTGCCGGAAAACTTTCGGCAATTGCCGGAAAACTTCGAGTAATTACTCGGAAAATTCGAGTAATTACCCGGAAACTTCGAGTAACTACTCGGAAAATTCCGGCAATTGCCGGAAAACCTTCGGCAATTGCCGGAAAACTTTCGGCAATTACTCGGAAACTTCGAGTAATTGCCCGAAAACTTCGAGTAATTACTCGGAAAATTCCGGCAATTGCCGGAAAATCTTCGGCAACTGCCGGAAAACTTCGGGCAGTTGCCTTAAACTTAAGGGCAATTACGCTGAAATTTCGAGTGACCGACGCCTGTTCGAAACGCAGATAGCAGGTTCTCTTTTCCTGCACCAAATCGACGGCGACCGGCAAGTGGACGGACGGGGACGGCAGGGCGCAGCATGATTTTCGGCCGCTCGCTGCACGGTTTTTCCGGTTCCCGCAAAGCATTTTTTGGGAACTTCCTCAAAAACTTTCAGGGAAGCGCGAAAAAAACTTTTCGACAGGCAGACTCAACTTCTTTGAAGCTCCGGTTTCATACACAAAACCATACTATCTGCATATCGGAATTGAAAATTGAGAATGAACAGCGGAGTTGCAAATACGGAAAACAGGTGTTGCAAACTACCGCAGATCATTCTCAATGCTCTCGCCACATGGCCGTCTGTTTTAACTGACGGAGGAAAGTTACGGAAACTACTTGTGCAGGAACAGTTTTTCTGCAGGAATCATCCGTTTCGGTATACCCGGCGCTTCGTAGGATACAAACAGGATACTGCCCGTTGCAGTGTCGTCGTGGAAGAACTCTATCCGGATGGGATGGCGACCTTTTTGCAGTTCTATCCTGCCGTGATTACCCGAATGACCGTTGTCCCGATTGTTGACAATCAGTTCGTTGCCGATGAAGAGCTTGCTGCCGCCGGTTGACCACATGTCAAAATCGTATTCATTGTCCTGATCAATTTCCAGCCATCCTTCGAATGTCACTGCAATATGATCTTCGTAATCTGCAATGGCTTTGTTAAGAGGCATGGTCGCTGCATTTTCCGGCGTATGGAATCCAAATTCGAAGCAGGTGCCCTGTGCTGCGGGTTTCAGGCCGCTGAATGCCGGCATGGACCTGGCCTGCGGGCAGTGATAGAGCGTGAAGCGGAGGCCGTTGCCCGCTTTCGTGTCGGCGATGCGATACTGTCCGGATACGGTCAGGCTTTCACCCGTTTTACCGTAGAGTTTCGCTTTCACCGCCGTCGGTTTGTCCAGTTTTACGGGCGCTGTGTAGAGCGGCGATGCTTCCGTCGGTTCCGTGCCGTCGAGGGTATAGCGGATGTCGCCCTGCGTGTCGGGACGCAGCTGGATTGCAAGCGTTGCGGAGGTGTCGACCCACAGGCCGCCATAGAGGAAGTTCTCGTTGATTTCCTTGGTGACCAGGGCCGGCGAGGGCAGCACGTCGGCGCTCGGCCAGAGGTTGGCCGGCTCGTCAAAGCCCGTGTAGGCCGGTTTGGTGGGCCGTCCCGTCCACTGCTGCGGCGCCGTCAGACCCAGCGCAAAGGCAATGTCGGCTGCCAGGTCGTAGCGGTACATCTGTTGCCTGATCCTGTAATTCTTCTTGACGCCTTTTCCGAAGAAAATGAAAGGCGTGGCAAGCTCTTCGTGCGAGTTGCCGCCGTGTGCATAGAACAGGCCGCCGTGGTCGGAGGTCACCATGATGACGGTTCTGTCGGCGATACCGGCTTCATGCACGGCATCGACAATGGTGCGGACATAGCCGTCGAGCGTTGCGATCATGTCGAGATATGCGGGCGAGAGGTGTCCCTTGCCGTGCATGATTCCGTCAGGGTTGGTGAAATAGCAGAACATGAGGTTCGGTTTCTTTTCCCTGATATACGCTGCCGACCGGCGTGCAACTTCGGCATCCTGGTCGTAGTCTTCGTCCAGGTCGAGCTGTTCCTTTTCATACATGTTGGCAAAGTCGCCCCAGTTATGGATGCTTCCCATCACCGCACCGGGTTTCTGTTCGCGGATGATGCGGAAGATATTCGGGAATCGTCTTTCCGGCGTCATGGCTACATAGGGAAACGACAGGACGCCGTCTTTCCACGAGTTGTTGATGGCTCCGGTGCCTTCAGGTCCGACGCCGGCCATCATGGCCGTCCAGTTGGGCGTGCTCACGCTGGGCAGGATCGAGCGGACCGAAAAATTACAGGCTCCGTGCTGCATCAGGCTGTCCATGCAGGGCGTCGGCGCGGCCAGAAGCCCCCAGGTGCTCATACCGTCCAGACCGATGATGATGACATGCTCAATTCCTTCCGGATGCTGTTCTGTCTGCCGACAGGCGTTCAACGCCATACATGCGGCAGCAATCATAATAAAAACTGTTTTCTTCATTGTTGTTCAAAATTATATATTGGGTAAAAAAATGACTGGTTATTCGTTAGCAAACAGCACGGAAGGGTCTTTGCCCCTGCGCACCGTGCAGCCGGCATTGTCCGTCAGGCGCACCGAAGGGTCGTCTTCGTCCATCAGCACAAGCCCTGTGGCTCCCTTGAAAATGTTGCCCGAAGCGGTGATATCGCGTCCGTTTTCCGCAAAGTGAATCACGGCGGCGGCCTCCGGCGAAGTCACGAAGAGGTTGTCCGACAGAATGACCGGCCCGTAGGTGGCTCCCTTTTGATAGGTGGAAAAGTAGAGTTCGGGAAACGACTGCCAGCCGCCGGTTTTGAAGTCCCGCCGTCCCTGCCTCGGATCCTTGATGCCCTTTGTCGTGTTGTTGACGAAGATGTTTCCCTGGATAATCAGGTTTTTGGGCTGGTTGATCCAGCAGCCGCGGCCGCCGTTGCGGAAAATGTTGCCGACAAGGGTGACGTCTTCGTTCGACCGTTCGATGCTCAGCACCCGCGATCCGTTGGTGCCGTCCACCGTATTGCCGGTGACGGTTGAGTTCCTGCTGTATTCCGCAAGGAAAAAGGCGCCCATGCGCGCACCCAGTATCCGGTTGTTTGCAATCAGGTTGTTGTGACTGCAATATACGTGCATGGCGTCGCCCTGGGCGCTGATGGTGCAGCCCGTGATCCGGGTGTTTTTGCATCGTTGAAAGTCGATGCTGCCTTTGCCCGGGCCGGCTCCGGCCGGCGCGTAGAGGTCCATGAAGGCGTGCCAAAGGTTCGAGATGAGTTTGATCCGGTCGCCGCCGTCGCCGTCGAACACAACCGGCGGCCCGCCCTGCGTTTCACTCACGGTGACGTATTCGGGCGTCGATTCCGCCACGTAATACTGTTTGCCCTTCACGATGTTTGCAGGCAGGCGATCGTTGTAAAAACAGAGCGTCCGGTTCACCGGCAGCGGGTCGGAGGCATTGTTGAAATACACTTTGTCGCTGCCGTTTTCGATGCGGATTTTTTCGCGGATCAGTTCGTTGAAAAAATATTTCTGTGCCATGGCGACTTCGGCCGGCGTATAGTCTTCGGCAAAAACGAGCAGTTGCCAGAGGTAGCCGTAGTCCCACATAAACTTGCCGGACTGAAGGAAGGTGCAGTTTTCGACGGACACGTTCGTGGCAAAGTTGATGTCCGTATTTTCGGCCGTATCTTCCTCCAGGTCGGTGTATCCGATTACGTTGACCACGGCTCCGGCCACGCGCTCGGAGGCGATGTCTCGAAATGTCAGCCGGTCGCTCCTGCCCTTTGCCGAGGTTGAGACGACGAAGATACGGGTTGTCACGTTGGGTTCCCACGTCTGTTCCGCTTCGTCGGGATTGAAGCAATAGCCCTTGAAAAATCCTCCGGACCAGGAAAAGTTGACGACGTCTGTCCCTTCAAACAGCACGATGCGGGCCTGGTCGCCCAGCGTCCGCGGCAGGAAGAACCGGGCGCCGAAGGCAAAGACGGCGGTGTTGGAGGGCAGCGGCAACGGCTCGTCGCCACGGAGGAAGTAGTCGCCCGGGGGGACTGTCACCGTGCCGCCCCCGGCTGCGGCAACGGCTTCCAGCAGGCGGCGGAAAGCCGGCGTATCGTCCGCAACGCCGTCGGCATGGGGATGATAGTTGGCCAGATGAAACGTCCCGTCCGTCCGGCCGCAGCCTGCACAAAAAATGCAGACAAGAAAAAACACACCGATTTTCTTTATATCCATTTTGAAATTTTTATTTATAACGCACAAACGGGTAAAACCCCTAATGCGGCAAACGGAAAACGCTCAACAGTTGAGAGTTTTCAGGGAGGAGAGCGATCTGCGGGAATGGGCAGCGCACGGGTCGGCCGTTCGCAACTCCGCTGTTTACGCTCCATTCTCAACTTGGAAAAAGTTCGGTTGTTTTTTTGTCCGCTTCAAAAAAATAGCTTACTTGCGCCCCGAATTAAAAAATCACTCGGACAATGGGATCATCTATGTGGCAAAGGTTGAAATACATGCTGTTTTTTTTCTGTATCTCCCGGATGCAGTCATGCCGCACTTGCTGCTTAATCACAAACAAATGTTTGTGAATGTTAACATGGGGGGGGGGGTAAATCACTTGTCTCCAGCTATTTAAAATACACTTTTAACATATACGCTTTTTCGTTCGGGAAACGTCGCTGCCTGCCGTTGCGCAGACGGGGGCGTTTCCCGTATGCACAGGCCTGGCCGTTGCCCCGAACCGGCCGCAGCCGTCGTTCCCGGCCGGCTGCGGAGAAAGCGCCCCCGGTGCGTGGGGAATGAACATGGTGTAATGCGGTATTTTCATATCCGGACCAGCGTCAGCGGTAATCCGGTTATAGTCGACAGTAAGACAGTAGATGAATAAGGAATAAAAAAGAAGGAAAACAACCAAAAGGTTATTACAAACAGATTAAAAACAGAAACTTATGAAAAGAATTTTTACAGCAGTATTTTTAGCAGGCGCCGTGCTGTCGCTTGCATGTATAAGCGTCCCGGCGGCGGGACAGGAAAAGGTCGTAATGAAGGCGGCCGGTGTGGAAAATATTCCCGTGCGGCGGGTAGAGATCCGTGCGGACGAGGCGTCGCCGGACAGCGCAATTGTGTATTCTCCGACCGGAGAAAAAACGGCGAAGCATGTATATCTGCCCGGCAAAAGCTACGGAAAGTATACGTGGGAAAACAAGGCATGGAAGTTTTCGGATACCATACCGAATACGGGGTATTTCAGCGGGGCGAGATACGACAGGGATGAATTTAACGCGTTGCAGTCAAAAGTCCGGTATGAAGCAACAGACGGAGAGGTGTGGTTTCGTTATCCCAAAGTTATGCTTGGAGATGGCGGTTACAGCTTTGGAGGAGACTTGGATTTTGAATCGGAATACGATGCGAACAGAAATTTGACGTCTTTCAGGTTTCTGTTCGATAATTCATGGTTTGAGTTTACAGTCGCATATAACGCCGGAAACAATCCCGTATCCATCGAAGGTCGGGATTCATACGGTGTCTTTACCTTTAAAGCGCAGTACGAATATAATAACTACGGACATCCCACGCTCTTTGAAAGTTATAAATGGGATTACGAAAAGGAAACATGGGTAAGCGACAGTAAGGAAACCGCCGGATATGATGCACAGGGTAAGTTGCTTGAATGTCTCTACGTAGATGATGGGATGGAGTACCGTATGAGTTACGAATATTATGACGAGACTCATTTTTCTTCAAAATCACGCACGTACTTCTTCAAGAATGAAGAAAATGACGGTTTCAGTCACAGGGCGGAGGAATGGAAATACGGCGCGGACGGAAAATTGGAGGCTTATTACCGTTATGATAACGACGAACTTCAGTACCATGTCATTTTCTATTACGGCAATTCCTCATCCGTCGAAGCGGTTCCGGGAAACGTTGCCCGCGTATGGTCGTCCGGCGGACAGCTGTATATTGAGTCTGCGACATCCGGCGCGGCGCAAATCTATAGCGTCGCAGGGCGATTGCTGAAAACTGTCTCCTTCACGTCGGGACAAACGACGGCGACGCTGCTGCCGCGGGACATGTACATCGTTACGGCAGGGGGACGGACGTGGAAAGTGTACGTGTCCGAACTGTGATTTTTATGATTTGCCTGATTTTTTCACCCGCTCATTACGGGAATCGTTCCAGTCAAGCCAATCACGGTTCAGACTTCCCTGGACGGGCGGTGAGAAGGAGCACCGGGTAAAAAAGAGGGGCTGCCGGTTAAAATCCCGGACAGCCCCTCTTTTCATTCCATTTATTTCAATTTGACAGCTGACAACCGGATGGCCCCCGGTAAAGCCCCGGACAGTTGTTATGTCCGGGCTGTCTTTAGCGCTCCCGAAACGGCAGCCTTCCTGATGCTCCGCTTCTGAATCTCATAGGCGATCGGCGTTGCGATAAACAGTGTCGAATAGGTTCCAATGACTACGCCCAGCAAAATGGCAAACGTGAAACTGCGGATGGTTGCGCCGCCCAGCAGGAAGACACTCTTCATGTCAGTTTTAAAATTTTTATTTATACCCGTTTACACGGGTATAACCCCTGATGCACCAGGTTCATCCATCATCGTGCCTGCGGAAAGCCTTTCAGCTGTCCTTCGCCCGTGATGGCACCGCCGCTGTTGCGGAACGTTGCGCGTTGGCCAACAGTGTCAGCCGCGATGACGGCGCCTTTTTCCAGAAGCAGTTCCACATGGGCCTTCAGGTGAAGTTGATTCACGCGGTAGTGCCCGGCCGGTACGCGAATCGTTCCGCCGCCATCAAAGTACAGGGCGTCGATCACCCGCTCGAAAAGCAAGCTATTGTCCGTCTGTCCGTCGGCATCCGCTCCGCAGTGCAGGATGTTACAGGTCTTTCCCACGGGGTGATAGATGCAACAGAATCGTCCGCCGGGAGCGCAGTCGCCGTTTACGTACCAGTCCAGCGGATCTTCCTTCTGCATGTTGTCAGCCCATTTGTATTCCAGGTCGATGCCGTCGCTCATCCCGGTTTCGGCACGCGGGACGGCAAGCATCATCCGGTGGCCCGATACCCGGCCGTCGATTGTCCGCAACGTAGTCCATGCGCTGTCGGCATAGTGCTGCAAAGTGTTCCCGCCTATGACCCGGAAATCGAATCCCTGCCAGCCCGTTTCATAGCGGCGGTCGGTGTTGAGATACAGCTGCATCCAGTTGTCTCCTTCCGGCGGCGTGAGTGGCGCCGCCGTTTCGGCCAGAAAGTAAACGTTTTGCCTGTCCCATGCGTTTTTCAGGATATGGAAATCGTTGCGTCCGGTGAAATTGGTATATGTCACTGAGGTCGGGGCGCCAGGATGATTCCGGTCGCGCGTGTCGCCGGTGTAGTCCGTGTAGGCTGTATCCACGCCACTCCAGTCGTCGAAAGAGGCGATAGTACATTCCGAAGTGAATCCGCTGCCGGCCTCGATACCTTTGTAGCGTCGGATATTGTTCACCAATTGCATGTAGTAATGGTCGCCGAGGCCGCCGGTCAGTGTCGGTTCGATGTCGCGGCTGTATTCGGGGCTGGCCAGGTCGCAAAACCACGAGTGTTCGGGGTTGTCGTCATGGCTGTCCCACCGGCCGGCTACCCACTCGTTCCAGCCGGTTACAAATACGAAGGGGACATCTTGCGCGAGGGCATAGTCCCACTGTTCCTGAATATTGTATCCGTAGAAGAGGTCCTTTTCGGGATTCCCGTGCGATCCGTTGCGATAGCTCCGTCCCCGGTTGATTCGGTTTCCGTAGAAAGCCGACCCGCCCAATCCGGCATGAACATCGACATGCTGCGCCACAGAGACGCTGATCATTTCCGCCCGGCCGCGGGCATTATAATCCACGTGTTGAGGGCGGGCGAAGGAAATCCACGACCATGCATCGGTTTTCGCATTCTCACGCGGGAAACGCGGTTCGCGAAAGGTAAAAAAATCCTCAAGCGGGCTGCCTTTCACTTCATCTTTGCGGCCCACAATCAAAGGTTTTCCGTCCAGATAGAACCAGCAGTCGGGATGGCGGAAGGGCGCCCCGGGACGGTAGCACATCTCCCAGATTTCGCGCATGGTGTCACCGGAAGAGGTAGAGGTGTAGAACACTACTTTGGGGGGATGCTTGCCTTGCGCCCGGATGGCATCAAGCGCCGACATGACCACGTGTGCCGTACGGGAATAGGCAGAGCCGTTGGTCGCTTCAAGCGCCAGGAAATCGATTCCGGCGTCGGTCAGCAACTGCATGTTTTTCAGCGTCGCCCACTCATCGTCGAAACGGTAGTATCCCCAAATCGGCTGTCCCCAGAAATAATACAGATATGTTCCCGACTTTCCCCAATACTCGCTGTCAAAGTCTTCCAGGACTTCGGGATGGCGGGTCGTAATTTCGGTCAGGTCCCAGGCATCATGGGGGACACGTGCACAGCCCCGTTCGCTGCTGTCCGTCACCCAAAGAAAATAAAAGATGCCCACCTGCCGGTCGGGTTTGGGGTCGCCCACAGCGTCGTGTTGCAGCAGGACACGCCCCAGTCCGTCAGTCCCGGCCAGCGGCTGGCCCTGCAAGGATATGCACACAGTCAGCATGGACAGTATGGCGCCGGTCATACGGCACACCGTTCGCCGGGTTATAACAATTGATTTTTGTCTCATAATGCTTTTTTTAAGTATGCGTGATTTTGTGCATAAGATTAAGTGTTTGCAATAATCAGGCGTTAAAAAAACGGTTCTGCCCGGATTTGTATGGAATCGGGTTTAAACTGTCAAAAACGTATTCGGAAGGCTCAAGTTCGAATTTGAAAACCCGTCCTGAAAAAACGGAAGTCCTGTTTGCGGGTTACTTTTTCCCATGCAACTGAAGAAAACGTGACAGGCTTTAAAAAACCTGTCACGTTTAACCGCCGCTTAAATCTGCGACCGGTTGAATTGTATCCGTCGGAAGTCTCCGGGGCAATCTTTTTCCCCCTTCGACAAAGCCTCCTTCGGACAGTTGTTATGTCCGGGCTGTCTTTAGCGCTCCCGAAACGGCAGCCTTCCTGATGCTCCGCCTCTGAATCTCATAGGCGATCGGCGTTGCGATAAACAGTGTCGAATAGGTTCCAATGACTACGCCCAGCAAAATGGCAAACGTGAAACTGCGGATGGTTGCGCCGCCCAGCAGGAAGATACACAATACCACGATAAAGGTGGAGAAGGAGGTATTGAACGTCCGCGACAGCGTAGAGTTCAATGCGTCATTAATCACCTGATACCGCTCACGTTTCGGATAGATCTGAATGGTCTCGCGAATCCGGTCGAACACCACTACGGTGTCGTTAATGGAATATCCGATGACCGTCAGAATCGCGGCGACAAAGGTCTGATCGATTTCCATGGAGAATGGCAGAATCTTCCACAGGAGCGTATAGAAGGCAATGATGCACAGGGTTGTTGCAAGTACGGAAACGAACACGCCCACCGAGAAAGCCACATCCCTGAATCGGGCCAAAATATAGAATGCCATGCAGAACATGGCGAAGATGAGCGCCCAGACCGCACTGTTTTTGATGTCCTCCGCCATACTGGGTCCCACTTTCTGCGAACTCTTGATATGGTTTTCGGAAAATTGATCCATGGTGGTTCCTTCCGGGAGGAAATCCTGCAATCCTTCATACAGTTTGGATTCAATATCCCGGTCTGTGGAAGGATCGTTGTCGGCAATCCGGTAGTTGGTGGAAACGCGCACCTGATTTTGCGTACTGATCGTGATTACGCTTACAGAGCCTTCCAGTCGGTTGGCCAGCGCGTCACGCACCTCGTCCGTCCGCACATCCCGGTCAAAACGGATAATGTAGTTACGTCCTCCCGTGAAGTCAATTCCGTTATTCAGTCCGACGACGTTCATCGAAACAATTCCCAGCAGGATGATCACCAGCGGAATCAGGTATCCCGTCTTGCGTATCTTCAGGAACGGAATTTTCGGATTGACCAGAAAGCCTTTCGATATGGACGTGATAAAGGTGATGTTTTTCAGTTTGTCTTTTGCCAGCAACGCTTCATATACGATGCGTGTCAGGAAGACGGCTGTCAGGAAGGATGCTACCAGACCGATAATCATCGTTGTCGCAAAACCGCGAATCGGGCCTGTTCCGAAGATGAACAGCACAATACCGGTGATAATGGTTGTCACGTTCGAGTCGAAGATGGCGGAAAAAGCATTTCTGTAACCGTCCGACAGCGCTTTTGCCAGTCCCTTTCCGGCGCGGAGTTCTTCCTTCGTGCGTTCGTAGATCAGCACGTTGGCATCAACGGCCATACCCAGTGTCAACACGATACCGGCAATGCCCGGCAAGGTCAGCACCGACTTGATGGAAGCCATGACGCCCATCGTAAAGAATATGTTCAGCAGCAATGCGCTGTTCACAATCAACCCCGGAATCAGTCCGTAGATGACGCACATGTAAACCATCAGGATCACAAGCGCCAGGATGAAGGAAATCACGCCTGCGTTAATGGCTTCCTGTCCCAGCGAAGGCCCGATCACGTCTTCCTGAACGATATTGACCGATGCGGCCATTTTACCCGATTTCAAGACGTTCGCCAGGTCCTTGGCTTCTTCCGTGCTGAAATGGCCCGTGATCTGGGAGCGTCCGCCGGTGATTTCGTCGTTCACTCGCGGCGCCGAATACACTTTGTCGTCCAGTACAATCGCAATGTAATTGCCGATATTGTCTTTGGTCAGGCGCGCCCATGCCTTGGCTCCTTCCGCGTTCATCGTCATGCTGACCTGCTGTTCGGCGCGGCCGATTTGCTGTTGCGAGAAGTCGGCTACGGCGCTTGTCACCACGTCGCCGCCCAAAGCCGGCCGCCCGTCACGGTTCGTAACCTTGATTGCATATAATTCATAGTACTGCTCGTCGGCTTCAGAGGGTTTCACCGACCACTTGAAGGAGATGTTCCGCGGCAAAACAGCCTTTATCTGAGGCATATTCAAATATTCCGATATCAGATTCATGTTGTTTTTCAGCGCATAGCCTATTACCGGTCCGGGAACGATGCGTCCGGAATTGTCGGCGTTCAACTGTAATTTGGCAAACAGCGGATGTTCTTTCTGAAATTCTTCGCTCGAGACCTCTTTTTCCGGCATCATATCCTCACCCAGTTGACCCAGCAGGGAATCTGCTTCCGAGGTATTGCTTTCTGCCGTCAAACCGGTAGTATCTGCGGAGGAGGCCGGCGTAACGACCGTCGAATCCTTGGCTGTCGAATCCTCGGCCGCCGGTTCGTCGGCTGTCAGCAGTCTGGCCAGTGTAGCATCTGCCGTGACCAGCTGTTCATAGATCCCGGTCAGTTCATACGTCTCCCAAAATTCAAGATTGGCGCTTCCCTGAAGCAGTTTGCGCACCCGTTCCGGTTCTTTCACGCCCGGCAGTTCTACCAGGATGCGTCCGGTTGTTTCCAGACGCTGGATATTGGGTGAAACTACGCCGAACTGGTCAATGCGTGTACGCAAAACATTGAACGAATTGTCAATCGCACTTTTTGTTTCTTCACGTATCACGGAAATCACCTGTTCATCCGTGCTTTGGGGCAGGATCCGTTCTTTCAGTTCAAATGTGCTGAAGATACCGGACAAGCGGGCCTCGGGAACCAATTTCTTGTATTCTTCCGCAAACAGTTCCACGTAATCTTTGTTACTGCTTGCCTGACGTGCATACGCCAGATCCAGCGCCTTGTTGAAATCGGGATCCTGGTTGTAATTTGCCAGCGACCGGAGCACGTCCGGGACGTTCAATTCCAGAATCACATTCATACCGCCCTTCAGGTCAAGACCTAAAGTCACTTCCATCTCGCGACATTGCTTAAGCGTGTAGCCAAGCCATACTTTTTTGGTTGCCAGCGAGTCTAAATAAAAATTTTCTTTTGAGGTGTCTCCATTCGCATATTCCGCAGCCCGCCGGTTGTATTGCCCCGTCACAAATGAAAATGACAGGTAAAACGCGCAAACCAGCGCAAGTAACACGGAGAAGACTTTTACAAATCCTTTGTTTTGCATTTTGAATCTACAGATTTGATATTTATATTACTTTTCTTATTTCCTTTGAACTCAATTTTTCAGGGTGCAAATATAGTTTTTTTTTTATTGCCGGTGCGTATATGACCGATTTATTTCGCAAAAACATTCTACCTTTGAGCCGACGCTGAAAAAGCGGGTTTCCCATTTAATGACATTAATTAAGACGATATGATAAGAAAAAGCAGACTTGCATGGGTTTTCCTGTTCACCCTCCTTGCGGCGAATGTTTTTGCCGCACAGGTAGAAACGGTTACCGTTTACAGCCCTTCGATGAACAGTCGGGTGAAAAACACCGTGATTGTTCCGGATGATACGGGTACGCGGAAGGCTTTTCCGGTTGTGTACCTGCTCCATGGCTATGGCGGTGATCACCGGTCATGGCTCCAAATCCATCCCGGACTGCCGGAACTGGCAACACGCTACGGTGTAATCATTGTCTGTCCGGACGGAAAGAACAGCTGGTACTGGGACAGCCCGGCGGTGCCGGCACAGCAATACGAAACATACGTCACCCGGGAGTTGATTCCCTATATGGATGCTCATTACAAAACCTTTCCGCAGAAGAGCGGCCGTGCCGTTACGGGACTCAGCATGGGCGGACATGGCGGATTATGGCTGGGGTTCCGTCATCCGGACCTGTTCGGCGCCTGCGGTTCGACGAGCGGCGGCGTAGACATCCGTCCTTTTCCGGAAAACTGGGAAATGGCAAAATGGCTTGGCAGCTATCGCGAAAACAAGGAACGGTGGGACGCATACACGGTCGTCAACCAGTTGCATCTCCTCCGGCCCGATTCGCAGGCTATTATTATTGACTGCGGCACGGAAGACTTTTTTTACGGGGTTAACGAAGCACTGCACCGAAAACTGCTTGACAGTCACATTCCGCACGATTATCTGACGCGGGCGGGAGGGCATAACGCCGCATACTGGAAAAATGCCATCGAATATCAACTTTTGTTTTTTTACCTGTTTTTCGCCGGTACGAGTTCGATGTAAGAATGGTACAGAGGGTCTCTAACCTGTGCGTTAGGGGATCGCTAACTCAAACGTATTTATTTTCAAAGGAAGTATTATCTTTGCGACCTAAAACAATAAAAATATGCGTTATGAAGATATTCGGAGATGTATTTCTTTGTCGTTTACTCATCGGTTTTTCCTGCATTATTACCGACTTGACCTGCGAATAAGCAGGATGATACACACAACATGACCCCTTTCCTGCAACAGACGGCGAACCTTTTCTACCGGCATTACGGTTCGGATATTCAACACCTGGCGTTTGTCTTTCCGAACCGGCGGGCGGGACTGTTTTTCCGGAAATACCTTTCCCTGGCGGCCGGAAAACCGATCTTTGCTCCCACGGTTTTAACGATTAGCGGACTGTTTTTCGAGTTGAGCGGCAAACAGTCGGCCGACCGTATCCGGATGCTCTTTCTGCTGTACCGGATTTATATCCGCCGCAGCAGACGGGAGGAATCATTTGACAGTTTCGTATACTGGGGCGATATGCTGCTCGGCGATTTCGACGATGTAGACAAATACCTTGTCGATGCCCGCCGGCTGTTTACCAATGTCACGGACCTGCGTGATATTGAAAGGCTTTTCGACAGTCTGAACGAATCGCAGATTGCGGCAATCCGTTCCTTCTGGTCTTCCTTCCGGACGGAGAAAGCAGATGGCGGACAACGTTATTTCCTTGAAATTTGGCAATTGCTGCATGACATCTACTGCGAACTCCGGGAGACGCTTTCGGCGGAGAACACCGGCTATGAAGGCATGATTTTCCGCGAAGTCGTCGAACAAATCAGGCGGGAAGGCTGCAAACTCCCATACCGGAAAATCGTGTTCACGGGTTTGAATGCCCTTACCGCTGTGGAAAGGGAGTTGATGACGCTGCTGCACAAACAGGGCCTGGCCGACTTTTACTGGGATTACCGTTCGTCCATGGTGACGGACCCCGACAACAAAGCTTCCTGTTTCGTCAGAGACAATTTGAATCGGTTTCCCTCGGAGCTGGCGTTGCCGGCAGAAGAAGAAACAGCGCCCGAAATAGAACTCATCGGGATTCCTTCGCGCATCGGGCAGGCCAAACATATCTTCCCTCTGTTGAAGGAAATGCTGGGCGACAGGACGCAGATCAGCGCCGATGAGGCTTTGCGGACAGCCGTTGTTCTGCCCGACGAAACGTTGCTGCTCCCGGCGCTGAACGCCATTCCCGAAGAGATTGCGCATATCAATGTGACGCTGGGCTATCCCCTGGCCGGCACGCCCGCAGCGGCGCTGATGGAACGGGTACTGGCCCTGCAAAAGAATTTGCGGAACACGGACGGCGGCCCGTGTTTCAATTATCGTGAGACGCTGGGCGTACTGAACCATCCCTATGTGATGTCGGCTTGCCGCGAGGCCGTTACGGCATTCATCCGGGAAATCGCAGCGCATAACAAAATCAGCGTGACGGCAGCGGAAATGAGCCGGACGCCGTTGCTTTCCCTGATTTTTTCGCCCGTAAGCGACGCCGGCGCGCTTTCGGACTATCTCATCGCCATTCTGCAGGAGTTGAACCGGACGATGAGCGCCCTCCATCCCGAAAGGGAAGAAGCAGCGCCCGCGTGTATGGACGAACTGGACCAGGAGTTTGTTTTTCACTGTTTCACGACCGTTAACCGGATGAAGGGGCTGATTGCGGAAGCCGGCATCCGCATGTCGACAGAGACGTATTTCAATCTGCTCAAGCGCGTCATGGATACGGTTACGATTCCCTTTCAGGGCGAGCCGCTGTCCGGTTTGCAGGTGATGGGTGTACTCGAAACGCGCGTGCTGGACTTCGACCGCCTGATTATCCTGTCCGTCAACGAAGGTCTGTTTCCGGCAAAGCCATCGTTCAATACATTTATTCCCTTCAACCTGCGGCGCGGCTTCGGACTGCCGGTGCAGGAGTATCGGGACAGCCTCCAGGCATACCATTTCTACCGCCTGATTGCCCGGGCCAAACGTGTCACCCTCCTGTACGACACCCGTACGGAAGGGTTGCAAACGGGGGAAGTCAGCCGGTTTGTACACCAGTTGAAATATCACTATCAAATACCGGTCCGCGAAAAACGGACCGTCTATCCCCTTTTGCCGTCCCGGGCGCAGGCATTGCAGGTTGAAAAGACGGAAGAGGTGCTGCGCAAGCTCTCCGCCTGTCTGCAGGACGGCACAAAAGCCCTTTCGGCCAGCACGGTCAACACCTATCTGGACTGCCCTCTGAAGTTCTACTTTGCTTCGCTCGAAGGGCTGAAGGAGGATGAGGAAGTTTCCGAAAGCATTGAAAACAGCATGTTCGGAAGCCTCCTGCACAAGGTGATCGAATGGCTGTATGCGCCTTTTTGCGGAGCGACGATAACAGCCGACCTGCTGGAAGCGGCAGCCGGAGAAACGCACCTGACCCGCCTGATTCAACGTGCGTTTGCGGAACTTTTTTTCCATTCCGCGAAGATACGCCCGCTGAGCGGACAGCATTACCTGAACGGAGAACTGATCCGCAAATACGTCCTGAAAATCCTGGAACGCGACCGCCAGCTGACGCCTTTTCGCTACCTCCGGTCGGAAAAAAAGATGCAAAGTCTGTTTACGCTGACCGACGGACAGGTGGTGCGCCTGAAAGGTTTCATCGACCGGCTGGACGAAGTCGGCGGAATCGTCCGGATCGTGGATTACAAGACGGGCATGAAAAAACCGCTTGGTTTCAAGACGCTCGAAAGCCTTTTCGATCCGGCGGACGAGAAGCGTCCGTCGGCCATCATGCAGGTATTCATGTATGCCTGGATGTATGGCGAAACGGAAGGCGTCCAACCGCTGCAACCGACCGTCTACTACATGCGCGACCTCTTCGGCGAATTTAATCCGGCCATCTACATCGGCAAAGAGAAGGAACAGGTAACTGATTTTACGGTATACCGTCAAGCCTTCGAGGACCGTTTGCGAACCTGCCTGGACAGCCTCTTCCGTCCGAACGTCCCTTTTACCCGGACCTCCCTCTCGGGAACATGCGGTTACTGTTCTTTCGCCGCGATATGCGGAACCTGAATTGCACGTGCGACAGGGGCCGGTGCGATTTTCCGTTCCAGCAGGACGATATTCTCTACATGATGCGTATGGGGGAACATGTCGACGGGCTGTACCTTGACGATGCGGTAGTCTGCATCCAGCAGATGCAGGTCCCGCGCCTGGGTGGCCGGGTTGCAGCTCACATACACGATGCGCCGGGGGGCGGCCAGAAGAATGGTTTGAATCACATCCCCGTGCATACCGGCGCGGGGCGGATCGGTAATCAGGACGTCCGGACGGCCGTGCGTTTCAATGAAATCGGCCGTCAGCAGGTCTTTCATGTCGCCTGCAAGGAAATGCACATTGGCAATGCTGTTGAAAGCCGCATTGACTTTGGCGTCTTCGATGGCTTCGGGAACGTATTCGATGCCGGTGACCCGCCCGGCACGACGGGCGAGGAAGTTGGCAATGGTTCCCGTGCCGGTATACAGGTCATAGACGTGTTCCGTGCCGGTCAGCCCGGCGAAATCGCGAACCGCCGCATACAGCCGGTAAGCCTGTCCGCTGTTCGTCTGGAAAAACGATTTCGGCCCGATTTTGAATCTCAGGTCTTCCATCTGTTCCGTAATGAAGTCTTTCCCCTTGAAAACATGTACTTCCAGGTCGGTGATCGTGTCGTTGGCCTTTGGGTTCAGGACATGGAGGAGGGATGTGATTTCGGGAAACCGGTCGGCCAGATGGTTCAGCAGGGCGGTGCGTCCGGATTCGTCGTCCTCGTAGCAGACGAGGATCAGCATGACTTCGCCGGTGGTTGCCGTGCGGATGATAAGGTTGCGCAACAGGCCGCCGCGGTTCCGCAGATTGAAAAACGTAAGCCCCTGCGCCAGTGCAAACGTCCTGACTTCGTTCCGGATTCGGTCCGAAATTTCGTCCTGCAACCGGCACGTGCGAATATCCAGCACCTTGTCAAACCTCCCCGGGATGTGAAACCCCAGTGCGTTATGTTCGGCCGGCTGCCGGCCGGAACGGATTTCTTCTTCCGTCAGCCAGCGACTGTCGGAAAAGGTAAACTCCAGTTTGTTCCGGTAGCGCCGGGTTTTTTCGGAACCCAGTATGGGTGAAATCTCCGGTAATTCGACCTTGCCGATACGGGTCAGCTGATCGACAACCTGCTGTTGCTTGCAGCGGAGCTGTTCGGAATAGGGAAGGATTTGCCACTGGCAGCCGCCGCAAATGCCGTAGTGTTCGCAGAAAGGCGTGGCGCGCTGCGACGAATACGCATGAAAACGGATGACCCGGCCTTCGGCATACGTTTTTTTCCTTCCCGTCAATTGAATATCGACCACGTCGCCCGGCACGGCAAAGGGTACAAATACCACCTGTTCGCCGTATTTGACAATCGCCTTTCCTTCGGCAGCTACTCCGCTGACAGTTACTTTCTCCAGTATGGGTAATTTCTTCTTCATCGTTGATTGTCCGGCAAAGGTAATGGAATTATCCGGAAAAAACCGGGAGGATTACGGTTGCCGGCATGGCTCGCCATCCGGACAGGATTCCCTGCCGGGCGCAACACAGGCTCCGTTCACCGTTTCGCCTCCGCCCCCTTTTGCTTTTTGAGGTCGGGCAAAAACCAGGTGATGATGCCGAGCAAAGGCATACAGGCGCATACCTGATAGACCGTTTCAATACCGTGCCAATCGGCCATTTTACCCAGTACGGCGGATGCGATGCCGGCTACCCCGAACGCAAATCCGAAAAACAGACCCGACACAAGTCCCAGTTTGTAGGGAAGCAGTTCCTGAGCATAGAGCAGGATGGCCGGGAAGGCGGATGAAATAATCAGTCCGATGAAAAAGCTCAAGGCCACCGTCCAGAACAGATCGACGCAGGGCATGAGCAGCGTAAAGGGCGCTGCTCCGAGGATAGAGGCCCAGATGACATATTTGCGCCCCACCCTGTCGCCAATGGGGCCGCCGATCAGCGTGCCCAGGGCGGTCGCGCCGAGAAAGACGAACAGAAAGATTTGCGAAGCCTGTACCGTGACATGGAATTTCTCGATCAGGTAAAACGTATAATAGCTCGACAGACTGGCCATGTAAATGTATTTGGAAAAAATCAGCAGCAGCAGGATGGAAATGGACCGGACAACTGTTTTCAGGGGCAGCGGCGATTCCGTCCGGACCCTCATGCCGGCCGGTTCCCGGGTGGAGAGTTGCAGCCTCCGCCGGTACCAGCGTCCCACCGGCAGAGCCACAAAAACGGCAGTCAATGACAGAAGGGCAAAGAAAGCGATGTAACGGCGGCCGTAAGGCGCAGCCAGGAAAGCCACCAGCAGCGGGCCAATCGCTCCGCCCAGATTGCCTCCGACCTGAAAGAGCGACTGTGCCAGGCCGCGTCGTCCGCCGGAAGCGATGGACGTCAGCCGCGACGCTTCGGGGTGGAGCGTGGAGGATCCGATGCCCACCATAAACACCGACACCGTCACCCAGAGCAGACTGGTTGCAAAGGCCAGCGACAGGAAGCCGGCCAGCGTAAAACAGCTGCCGGCGGGCAAAGACCAGGGCGAGGGGTGTCGGTCATAAAACAGTCCCACGAAAGGCTGGAATACAGAAGCGGCAATCTGATACGTCAGCGTAATCAGTCCGATCTGTCCGAAACTCAGCGTCAGGTCGTCCTTCAGGAGAGGATAGGTAGCCGTCACGGCCGACTGCATGGCGTCATTCAATCCGTGCAGCATACTCAATGACACCAGCACACGGACAGCCGTTCCGCTCATGGGCGGTGTTACCGTATTTTGTTTCATAACCGGCCGCAAAGATACATGATAAGCCCGTTATGAAAACAAACACAGGTCAAATATACCGCCTGAAATCTTAAAACAGGGATCATTCGAAGAGGAGATGATCCGCCATACAGGGAAGCATCCGGATGCCTGCAAAACCGGCAACTCCATCCATATCATCCGTTTTTGCTTCACCTGACGACATGGGGTTTTATACTTTGCGCGGCATGATTTTGTGCAAAATAAACACCGCAGGTGTCGTCCTTTCGATAACCCCGTACAAGCGCAGCGCAGTGCGGGGTTATGCCATGCGAGAGGAGTTTAACACCGAAGGTGTTGCCCTGAGCATATCGGCCAAAGGGCAACCCGCTACGGGGTTGCAGGCTCTTTACATCGTAAAAAACCCCGCACTGCGCTACGCTTGTACGGGGTTATCGAGAGGAGTACGCCTACCGGCGTACCGCAAGCAACCCATCGAAACTAAGCAGGTATCGCGACAATTTTTTAATGCACAAAACCATGCCGCGTAAAGTATAGAATCCGACCGGATTGCGACTTGCCGGGAGCCGGAAGGTTGGAATCCGCTCCGGGTTCCGTCCGGGGGACAGGAAAGTAAAGCCGGTTTCCCCGGGAACTTTTATCGAACTGCGCCATGCACAAAAC
>JAISMO010000036.1 GCA_031276675.1 Tannerella sp. | reverse complement strand
CCCCATTTGGCCACTCTGGTAACTGCCCCTTCGAAAAGCGGTGCAAAGATACATCTATTTTTTCAATCTGCAAACAAAGTCGGCCATTTTTATTGCGGTTATCGCCGCTTCATCGCCTTTGTTTCCATAACGCCCGCCTGCGCGTTCTTCCGACTGACGCAACGTATTGGTTGTTAATAACCCGAAAATAAACGGAATATTGTATTGCAGGTTCAGTGAAGTAAGACCTTGCGTGACCCCGAAACAGACATAGTCAAAATGCGGCGTATCCCCCCGAATCACACAGCCCAAGGCAATCACGACATCCAATTCCCGATGTTCTGCCAGTTGCCGGGCGCCAAACGTCAACTCAAAACTGCCGGGCACACGTTCAACATGGATGTTTTTCGCTTTGACACCGTGACGTTCCAGCGTGTTACACGCCCCTTCCAGCAATTTTTCGGTGATTGTCTGATTCCATTCCGACACGATAATCCCCACCCGCAGGGAGGATGCGTCGGGTATGCTGTCGAAATTATAGTCGGACAGATTCTGATAAGCGGTTGCCATGAATTTATTTCCCGGACAGAATTTCGGCGCGGGTGATGTACTTATCTATGTCCATTGCCTCCATCGAGCGGTTATATTTCTCTTTGATAGTCGTATAGACATCAATCGCCTTCTTATATTGATTCAGGTTTTCATAGGCAAGACCGGCTTTTTTGAGATATATCGGGCTGAGAATCTCGTTGTTTGCCTTCGAAGCGGCTTTTTCAAAATAACGGATGCCTTCCTTTAATTCGCCGATACTTACATGGCAGTCGCCAATCAGTCCGATCATCGCCGGCGCAATCTGCGTATCGTTACCGCTGAATGATTTCAAACGTTTAATAGCCGTTTGCGGGTCACCCAGTTTGTAATAGCAGATACCCGCATAGGCTTTGGCCAGATTCCCTGCTTTTGTAGAACCGTATTGGTCAATGATCGCGTCAAAACCTTCATAATCAAGGCTATTCCCATTCAGAGCCAGGGCAAAAGAATCCCGTTCAAAATACTGTTCGCCCTTGAAAATTGCCTGTATTGCCTTTTCCGTCCGTGGTATGGCATATCCGTAATGGTAAGCCAGAAAAAGGCCAACAATGACAGCAACGGTCGTTAATCCATAGAGCAGCAGGTTTTTGTTTTTTTCGATAAATCGTTCTGAACGCGAAAGGATTTCATTCACTTCCAGTTCTTTTTCATTCTCTTTTTTCTTGTTTGCCATATGATGTTTTTGTTTTATTTAATTTTTTCGATAACAAATGCGAGGATGATTACCCTCGCTCTTGATTCGGAGTGCAAAATTAGTTTTTTTGCGGAAACAAGCGTATAAACCAAAGTATATTTTTTATTTTTGCGCTGTCATTAATCAGGCTGTTTTTCTCCTGATCTTTATAAAAGTATGATACTTAACAAACTGTCTGTTTTGAATTATAAAAATATCCTGCAAGCGGAAATTCTTTGTTCGACCAAGATGAACTGTTTTTTCGGGAATAACGGGATGGGGAAGACAAATCTGTTGGATGCCGTCTACTACCTTTCTTTCTGCAAAAGCCATACGTATACGCCTGAAAAACAGCTCATTCGCCAGGGAGAAGACATGTGTGTAGTTCAGGGAGAATATGATTTTGATACCAACAGGGAGTTGATTTTCTGCGCCCTGCGTCGAGGACAACGCAGGCAGTTCAAACGAAACCAGAAAGCCTATGATAAACTGTCGGAGCACATCGGGTTACTGCCGTTAGTCATTGTTTCGCCGGCCGATTCGGAACTGATCCGGGGCGGGAGTGAAGAACGCCGCCGCCTGCTGGATCTCCTGATTGCGCAGCAAGACAAGGCCTATTTACATGCATTGATACACTATAATAAGGCATTGACGCAACGAAACGCGATGCTCCGAAACCGGAATCACGATCCGGGCTTGTACGAAGCATTAGAGATGCAATTGGGGATGTACGGACAAGTGATTTTTGAAAAACGTGACCGCATGGTGAACACTTTCATTCCTCTGTTCAACGAATATTACCGAACGATTTGCCGGTCGGCCGAAACGGTCGGACTGGTCTATCTTTCTCAGCTTCGTGAGGGGCGACTGGAGGAAATACTGGCGGCGAACCGGGAGCGAGACAGCCTTGTCGGGTATACGCTGACCGGCATTCATAAGGATGACGTGGAAATGACGCTCGACGATCGGCTGATTCGCCGGAGCGGTTCGCAGGGGCAGAACAAGACGTTCCTTATAGCGCTCAAACTGGCGCAATTCACGTTGCTGGCCATGCAGGGCGACACCAAACCCATCCTTTTGCTGGACGACATCTTTGACAAGCTGGATGCCGAGCGCGTGGAACAGATCATCCAGTTAGTGAGCGGCAGCCGTTTTGGACAAATCTTTATTACGGATACCAACCGTAAATACCTCGACCGCATACTGGCGGCAATCAATCAAGATTATACCCTGTTTAAAGTAGATAAAGGCGCCGTTGTGCCGATGGAGAAAAAAACATGAGACGGAGAAACGCAGAGAGTATTGGAGAGATACTGCAACATTTCTATGATGAACATCCGCTGATCAGGCAAAAGTTACAGGAAGTCCGTATCCGGCGTGCATGGGGTGCTGTGCTGGGTAACATGGTGATGCATGCTACGCGAAATCTGTATGTAAAAAACCGGATACTGTACGTGTCGGTTAATTCGTCGGTGTTACGAAACGAACTGATGTTGAATCGCGAAGGTCTTGTCAGACGGTTGAATGACTATGCCGGCGCAGAAGTAATCCGCGATGTTGTCCTTCGCTGAACCGTCAGGGGGGCAAAAGTATTTTTTTGAACGAAACAAGTGTGTTTCTCGTCGGTTTTGCTTTACTTTGTGCGTATTTTGAAGGAGTGACAAGTTGAATCTGATTATCGAACAAGGAAATACCGCGGTAAAAGTAGCGGTGTATGACCGGAAGGAAATGCTGATTTCCGCTGTATACGAAAAATTTGGTGTGTCTGAACTTTTCCCGATTCTTGAACAGTATCCGTTGGAAAACGGCATTTTGTCTTCGGTAGCGACTCCTGCCGACGAGTGGGTGGAGGTGTTGGGGGCACGGTTGAAGTATTTTCTTGTGCTGGACTGTCGGGTAAAATTGCCGGTAGAGGTACGTTATCTGACACCGGAGACGTTAGGCAACGATCGGATTGCCGCTGCGGTGGGAGCGAATTTTCTGCAGCCGGATAAGGACGTGTTGATCATTGACGCCGGTACGGCCATCACGTATGAAATCGTGGAAGCATCCGGCGCGTATCTCGGAGGAAACATTTCACCGGGAATGACCATGCGCTTCCGGGCGCTGCACCGGTATACGGAAAAATTGCCGCTGGTCGGAGCGCAGGAGTGGATTCCCTGGATGGGAACCACGACGGAGACAGCTATTCAGGCTGGTGTAGTAAATGGAATTGTATACGAAATGGATGGTTACATTCACGAAGTGCGGAAGAAATATCCGGATGTTTTCGTTTTTTTAACCGGTGGACATTCGTTTTATTTTGAAAGACGGCTGAAAAATTCCATCTTTGCAGCCATTAATTTAGTATTGGTGGGATTAAATAGAATATTAGAATATAATGTCGAAAAGCAGTAGAACAGGGATCATACTCGGAATGCTGATAGGGATTCAAGTGGCGCTGGTGGCACAAAACAATACCAACTCTCCCTATACGCGCTACGGATACGGAATGTTGGCAGACCGCTCATTCGGTGCAGGGCGTTCGATGGGTGGTACGGGTTACGGTCTGCGCTCTTCGCGGCAGATCAATCCGATGAATCCGGCATCCTATTCAAGCATGGATTCACTGACATTTCTGTTTGATGCAGGGGCCTCGATGTACTTCTCGCGGTATAATGACGGGACGAACAGGCAGAAAAACATCAACGGTAATCTGGAATATTTCGCCCTGCAGTTTCCCCTGTGGAAGAACCGCATAGCCATGAGTGCAGGCATACTGCCCTATTCACATGTGGGTTACGATTTCATAACGGTGAATGAAAGCGCGGTGACCTATCCCGAACATTTCTCCGGTACGGGCGGATTAAACGAAGTCTATGCCGGATTATCTCTGGAGATATGGAAAAAGCGTCTTTCAGTGGGAGCAAATATCGCTTACCTGTTTGGAAATATAGATCACAGAAGCGTCACATCTCTGTCTTCCAGCGTCAGTACGACGGCTAGCGACATCTATACGATGAAACAGGTCGACGTACATAATATGAAGTACGACTTTGGGTTGCAGTACACACATCCGGTCAGCAAGGTGGAACGTGTCACACTCGGAGTAGCCTATTCACCCAAGATGAGGTTGAAAACCACTTCGTATGATCTGGTATCCTTCAATTCGACATTCACCCAGATGATCACGGCCGATACGGCCTGGAACAGAGGATTTGATCTTCCACATTCGCTGGGCGCCGGCCTCTCCTATGTAAAAGACAACAAACTGATGCTGGCGGCGGATGTCACCTGTCAGTTTTGGTCGCAGGCAAAATTCTTCGACCGGACGGATGATTTTAACGACCGGATCAAGGTGGCTGCCGGTGGAGAATACATACCTGACAATTTCACCCGGTTGTATTTAAACCGGGTCAGGTATCGCGCCGGAGTGCATTACAGCAACTCATATATGAAATTCAAGGGAAGCGGATACAATGAATACGGCGCATGTCTGGGAGCCGGTTTCCCGATGCTGGATAACCGTTCCTTCATCAATGCGTCGATTGAATACGTCCGGGTCGTGCCAGAAACAAAAGCGTTAATCAGCGAGCAGTATTTCCGGATAACGGTCAGCTATACATTTAACGAACGTTGGTTCGCCAAATTGAAACTGGAATAAAAACAGAATATTAAACTTCAATTATTATAGGGATATGAAAATCAAAAAAGGTTTGTTCGTCACGCTTTTGTGGACGACAATAATGAACGCGGGTGCACAGAAAGGAGCGGATAGCGGAACCCCTTTCGGCTCCGGAGAAGACAGCATCCGCTGTATAACAAATATCAGTTTGTTTACACCTTATGCCAAGATAAACAATTTCCAGGATGCCTATCCGTACTGGAAAGAGGCATATGAGGAATGTCCGGGAGCAACGAAAGACTTGTATCTGTATGGAGTGAGAATTATAAACTGGCAGATTTCGGAAGAAAAAGACCCTGCCAGGCAGTCTGCACTGATCGAGGACTTGATGGCCCTATATGACAAACGCATCAAATATTTCGGAAATGACTCGAAATATGGTAAAGACTGGATCGTTGTCCGGAAGGTACAGGATTATATCCGTCTGAAGGGCGAAGACCGGGTGGATGCCGCGCTGGTATACGGCTGGTTGAAGGAAGTGCTGGGCGAATACGGAGAAAAAACGGAATCCGTGGGAATATCACTCTATATGTTTGCTTCCTACAAGTTGCTGCGAAAAGATATGGACGCTCACAAGGGACAGTACATAGAAGATTTCCTGAAATGCTCGAATCTTTTCGACATTCAGCTGGCAGCCGCCAGGACAGCCGGCAACGAGAAGGAAACGACTACGCTGGAGGCCTTGAAATCGGGCATCGAAGTCGCCTTTGCCAACAGTGGCGCCGCAGATTGTGCCACACTGGAAAGCGTTTACGGCAAGACGATCGAAGAAAACAAAAGTAATCTGAATTTCCTGAAGGAGACCGTCACGCTGTTTCGCAGAGCCGGTTGCCAGGAAAGCGAGTTGTATTTCCTTGCTGCCGGATATGCCCATCAGATTGAGCCGACGGCCGAATCCGCCATCGGTCTGGGCAATCAGGCCTTCAAGAAACAGGAGTACGAACAGGCTGAAAAATATTTCACCGAAGCCATTGCCATGGCCACCGAAAATGAAACCAAAGCCGACATCTACTTCATCATTGCCAACATTGCTTACGCGCAAAAGAACTACTCCAGGGCAAGGCAAAACTGCCTGAAAGCGATAGAGGCAAATCCGAAACTGTGCAAGCCTTATCTCCTGATCGGAACCATGTATGCCGCCACGGCCGGCAGCATTTCGGACGATCCGGTCATTCGGAAAACCGCCTATTATGCAGCGATTGACAAGTTTGAACGCGCCCGTCAGACAGACTCCGCCTGTGCCGAGGACGCCAGCCGGTTGATTGCCACCTACCGCTCCTATTTTCCGTCAACGGAAGAAATCTTCATGCATCCCGACCTGACGGAAGGAGCTACCATTACGGTGGGAGGCTGGATTGGCGAGCGCACGACCGTCAGGAAATAAAAGAAGACAATGGCGTGTCGTTTGCTTCGCAAAACAGACAAACAGGGCATGGCAATCCTCTCCGGAGCGGTTGCTATGCTTTTTTTGGGGCTATCCGTCTCCTGCGAGCGGGAAAAGAGGGAAATGGTCGACATCAACTTCGACAGGGAACAAACCTGTACCATGAAAGCAACAGACGTATCCACACTGATTTCCGACTCCGGAGTGACGCGCTACAGGATGGTGACGAAAGAATGGCTGTTTTTCGAAGAAGCGCAGGAGCCGTACTGGTATTTCCCGGAAAAGGTGCATGTGGAGAAGTTCGACACGCTCTTCCGGCCCGAAGCCGGCATGGAGGCGGATACGGCCTATTTCTTCACGAAAAGGAAACTCTGGAAACTGATCGGGAATGTAGCGATAGAAAACCTGCAGGGCGAACGCTTTGAAACTTCGATCATGTACTGGGACCAGAATGAAGAAAGGATTTATTCGGATCAGTACATTCGCATCACCAAAGGTCAGTTTGTCAACACCGGCATCGGCTTCGAGTCGAACCAGCAGCTTACCAAATATCGCATATTCCGGCCGGCTGCCGAAATCCCTTTCCGGAACAGAGCCTCCGAGCCGGTTGCAGTCGACTCGTCATTGAGCAGGCAATGATTCGACGACGGTGCATTTGCCGGTACGGGGTTATTGAGAGGAAAATGCGCCTCCGGCGTACAGGGTGCAACCCTTTGAAATGTACCCGGCAAACCATTCTTCCGTGTAAATGAAATAAGGGAAAGGAAAGAGGCATCAAAGCTACCAGAGAGGTAAAATGAATAACGTGTCAGAGCTTCCCGCATATCCTGTTTTTATCATAATCAGTCGGCAGTTTTAATAAAGAATCCGAGAATTTTTTTGTAAAATATGGGGTTGCACCCGTTTGTTTCTCTCCGGTTGATGGCGAGATATTCGCCATTATTCAGTTGGAAAAAGAGCAAGTGCCTGTTTATATCATAGCAGGCAAGTGTTTGTTCAAGGGCTTTATCGTACCGAAACTCATCCTGCCTTAAATTGACAAGAATTAAAGAAACGGGGTCTAACAAACGATTGATTTTGCC
>JAISMO010000029.1 GCA_031276675.1 Tannerella sp. | reverse complement strand
GTCATAGCCGAAAATAAGGAAAAGGGGTATGGTACCCCGAATCCCGCACTTACGGTTAAATATGCAGGATTTGTCAACGGAGACACCCCGGAGAAGATAGGGCTGACTTCGGATATTGTTACGCTTGCTACCAGTGCAACAGAGAAATCTCCGGTAATTGAGAAGTATCCTATTTATTTCGCTAACCAGGAGGCTATTGATGCCTTCAACCCCACCAATTACAAGGTGACATTCGTACCCGGTATCCTGACGGTGAAGCCTGCGCCGCAGAGCATCAACAAACTCAATAATCCCGGTGAAGCCTACGAGTGGCCGGCAGCGATTTCCGGTACCTGGCGGCTGCCGCTGGAAACCAGCGAAAAAGTGCCGATCGTATACACGATTGAGCCGTCCGGAGCCGCCAGGATAACCGACGACCTGCTGATTCCGCAGAAAAGCGGCACCTTCACCCTGACGGTGACCGTCAAGTCAAATCCAAACTATGAAGCGATCAGTGAAGAGCATCTGATCAGCGTGACCACGCCACCCCAGCCGCCCACGCTGCGCGAGGTGATCATTCCGACGGTGCCGGGCGCCGTGACCAGCCCGCCTGCGGGAATACACTATGCGGTGAGCGGCAGCGACTACACGTTCCGGATCTCGCCCGAGGCGGGCCGCGAATTTACCGGCACGCCCGTCGTGAATGCCCTGCCGAACATTTCGAATGTCCGCGTGACGGCGAACGGCAACGGGAGCTACACGGTTGTCATCCCCGGCGTCTCGCGGCCCGTCGAGCTGAGCATCGCGGCGCCCGTGACGCCCTCCACGGGCAACGCCGTCCTGCCCGACGAACAGATCTGGGGTGTCGGCGGCCAGCTTCACATCCGGGTGTCCGTTGCAGGCGAAGCACAGATATACGGTATCTCCGGAGTGCGGGTGAAGACCGTCCGCTGCGCGGCCGGCGAAACGGTTACGGAAGTGCCCGCAGGGATTTACCTCGTCCGGTTGCACGGGAAATCCTGGAAGGTCGCAGTCACCGACTGACCCTCCGGCATACCGGCTCCCCCGGGGGAGGGGAGCGACAGTAACATGCAACCCGGCATCATGGAAAGGGCAGACCTCACGGTCTGCCCTTTTTCGTGAAGGCATCTTCATGCCTTTTTTCATTGCCTCTTTGCTCCTTTGTTCCGTCAGTTAAAAACAGACGGCAATAAATAGAGAATTGGGGTAAATCCCCGGCGGGATTGAGGAATCCGGCGGCCCGCCCCGGCGTTAGCCCAATTCCTTTTCATGGCCGTTTGGCTTCAGCCAACGGAGCAAAAGGCCGATCAAAGAAAGGGCCGTACGCTGTACGCCGGAATCGAACCCGGCTTTTGAAATGCATCCGCCATTCAGTATCTCTTTTCAAATTAAATATTCTTTGTACTTTTACGCCCGAAGAAATTATTGACATATGAGAAAGTATACGGTTTTATTGTTATTAACGGGCGTTATGCTAACGGCTTACGGACAGAAGGAGTATAATGCTTCGCTGTTCGGCATCAAGTCGAACGGTACGACGCTGAACACGACTTCCATCCAGAAAGCGATTGACTACATCAGCGAAAACGGTGGCGGTACGTTGCATTTTTATGTCGGAAGATACCTTACGGGGACGATCTTCCTCAAGTCGAACGTGACGGTCAACCTCCACGAGGGCGCAATCCTGCTGGGATCGACCAATCCCTACGATTACCGGGAGGTGGAAAAGGTGCGGATGCCGGCGCTGGTGGCCGCGTGCGAGGCGGAAAACATTGCGATTGTCGGGAAGGGCGTCATCGACGGACAGGGACGCGAGTTGTGCTACAACTACCTCGACCAGCAACAGAAAGGGATCATTCCGGACGCGACGCGCTATGACCGTCCGGGCTACCGTCCGCAGGGGGTCTACCTGCGCGAGTGCCGGAACGTGACCGTCAAGGGCGTGACCGTCAAAAGCGCCGCGGGATGGACCTTTGAACCGGACCAGTGTGAAAACATGCTGGTGGACAGCGTGACGGTGCTCGGACACGACTTCTGGAACAACGACGGTATCGACATTGTGGACTGCAAGCACTTCAAACTGCTGAATTCGTTTATCGATGCGGCCGACGATGCGATCTGCTTCAAGTCGCACGACCGCAACGCGGCCAATGAAGACATTGAGGTGCGCAACTGCGTGGCCCGCTCAAGCGCCAGCGCCATCAAGTTTGGCACCGTGTCGGCCGGGGGATACAGCAACATCCGCATCATCAACAACAGGGTGTACAACACGCACCGCTCGGCCATCACCATCGCGATCCCCGATGGCGGCTATGCGGACGGTATCCTGGTGGACTCGCTCTACGCCTACAATACGGGCAATGCGATCTACCTGCGTATCGGCGCCCGCAATACAGGCCGTCCGCCGGGCCAGCTGAAGAACGTGACCATCCGGAACATGTACTGCGAGATTTCCGCCGGCAAGGCCGACGCGGGTTATCCCTACGAAGGCCCGGTGGAGGACAATCCCCGCAACATCTCGCCGGCCGGCATTGTCGGACTGGAAGGGGGACATGATATCGAAAACGTGACGATCAGCAACGTTCACCTGGTGTATCCGGGTGGCGGCAACGCCCATTATGCCCGTCGCGGCCTGAGCGAAGCCGAACTGGAGGCGATACCCGAAATGGCCCGTTCCTACCCGGAGTTCTCGCAGTTTCGCGAACTCCCCGCCTGGGCGTTCTGGGTGCGTCACGCACGGAACATCACCTTCGAGAACGTCACGCTGACGGCTGCAGAACGCGACTACCGTCCGGCCATCGTGCTGCAGGAATCCGACGGCGTCACGCTCAACAACGTGACCTTCCGCGAACCGGGCAAACGGAAAAAACAGGTACATATCAGCAAAACAAAAAATGTGGTTCAAAAATAATCGGAGAAATATGAAATACAGAATTAAATCGGGACTGGTCGGCCTTGTGACGCTGCTGTGCGTACAGCCGCTTGCGGCCGGAGATTACGACGTGCGCGATTTCGGCGCCGTGAATGACGGGATTTTTATCAACAGCCGCGTCATTCAGCACGCCATCGACCATATTCATGCAAACGGCGGCGGACGGCTCGTCTTTTATCCGGGACGCTACGTGACCGGCACTATCTATCTGAAGTCCAACGTGACGCTGCATCTGGAACAGGGCGCTACCCTGCTCGGCTCCACCAACCCCTGGGACTATGTCAAGGATGCTCGCGTGGGCTGGCAGTCCATGATCTTTGCCTTCAATCAGGAAAACATTGCCGTCACCGGCAGGGGCATGATTGACGGTCGCGGTTTCATCACGGCCAACAATATGGTGAAGTATATCCATAAAGGCCTTTTCAGCGATCCGCTGAAACTGGACCGCCCGAACGAAACCAACCGCCCGGAAAACATCTACTTCAGGGAATGTGTCAACGTGACGGTTACGGGGATTACGCTCAAGGACCCCGCCAGCTGGAACCAGACCTATGACCAGTGCAGAAACGTCTATGTAGAGGGCATCACCACCGACTGCAAGTCCTACTGGAACAACGACGGCATTGACATCGTGGACTGCGACGGGGTCGTAATCAGGAACTCGTACTTCGATGCGGCCGACGACGTGATCTGCTTCAAGTCGCACGACCCCAACGCTATCTGTCAGAATGTGACGGTGGAAAACTGTGTCGGACGCTCAAGCGCCAACGGACTGAAATTCGGTACCGCTTCGCGCGGCGGCTTCCGCAATTTCAAGATCACCAACCTGACCATCTTCGATACCTTCCGCTCGGCCATCACCTTTGCCGCCGTTGACGGGGGTACGATTGAGAACATCGTGGTGGACGGCGTGAAGTCCGTCAACACGGGCAACGTCATCTACCTGCGCATCGGCGACCGCTGGAGCCACGGAAAAAAGCCCGTCCTGAAAGACGTCATCATTCGCAACGTCTACGCCGAAGTACCTTACGGCAAACCCGACGCAGGCTATAATTACGAAGGCCCGGTGGAAGACAATCCCCGCAACATCTCACCCGCATCCATTATCGGGCTGCCGGATTTGAGAATACAGAATGTCACGCTCGAAAACATCGAAATCGTATATCCCGGCAGGGGCGATTCGCTGTATGCCCGGACAGGACTGACGCCGGAAGAACTGGACGCCATCCCCGAAATGAGAGCGAGCTATCCCGAATTTTCGCAGTTCAGGGAATTGCCCGCGTGGGGATTCTATCTCCGCCATGCCGACGGCATCACGTTCAACAACGTAACCTTCACGGCCACCGCGCCCGACTACCGTCCGGCCATCGTGACGGACGACGTACAGGGCGTCACCTTCCGCAACGTAACGTTCAACGAACCGGATTCGAAGGGCAAGCAGCAGATTTTTAATTACAAAACGTCAAATATCATTACAGAATAGAACATCATGAGAAAATGGATTTTTTCTTTTATCATCATAGCCGCGGCCTCCCTGCGTCCGGTGGCGGCGCAGGAAGGAACGGTATACAAGGCGTCGCTGTTCGGATGCATCTCCGACGGCATCACGCTCAATACAACTTCCATCCAGACAGCCATCAACCGCCTGAGCGAAAAAGGCGGCGGCTCGCTGCACTTCTACGTCGGCCGTTACCTGACGGGCACCATCCGGCTGAAAAGCAACGTCACGATTGTCCTGCACGAAGGCGCCGTCCTGGTGGGCGTGCCTTCCATCTACGATTACGACCGTCCGGGCGATGCGCCGAAAGGATTGATCATTGCTGAGGGACAAAGCAACATCGGCCTCGTCGGCGCCTTGCCCGAAACGCCCTCCGTCCCATCAACCGAAACGCCTGAAATCATCGGCATGGGCGTTATACAGGGCTGGGGCGCCAGACTTCGGGAAAACATCGACGCACAACACAGCAAAGGATACCTCGAAAGTCCCGATCCTCCGGCGCTTATCAGTTTGGTCGACTGCGAAGGCGTCAAGGTGGAAGGCGTGATGATGGAAGGCGCGGCGGGCGACGTGCAGTCGTACCGGAACTGCAGAAACGTTTCGGTCTCCCGTCTGCTGGTCAACAGCAGGGAACAGCCCGGCAGCAACGGCATCACATTCAACGCCTGCCGGGATCTGTCGATCACGGACAGTTTCTTCGACGTGACGGGTAAGCCCATCCGTTCGGACGGTAACTCGAAAGGCATCAAAACCGGAGGCAACAAGAGCAAAGCCGGCCTCCTGCCGAACGTCTCGAAATAGTCCCGCAGGGATGGCGCTTGATGAAGGGGCTGTATCAAAAGCACGCTGATGACACGGATCGGACCGGTTTTCACCGATTTCAGTATGCATACGATGCCTGTTTATTTTTGACCGGTAACGTAACAGAAATTCGTGTTCATCCGTAAAATCCGTGTGATCCGTGTGCTGAAGACTGTTGAGACATCCTCGCTCCATGGAATGTATACAGGCTGTCAGTCGTTTGTCTGGGAATGAAGACAGATTGATTATCCGGCAATCCCGACCGACAGTCCGTATGCTGCAATCATACTTATTCACCTTTTTCATTTTGCTCATTCCGCCGTTTCCCCCTTTTGCCGCAACCGTTTGCCGGCAATTATCCGGCTCATGTACAGGGGGACGCCGAGTATGCAGGCAATGCTGGGGATAACTAAAATAATAATCGCCGATTTCAGCGGCGGCGGCAGTCCGAATGACGGAAGGTTCGGAATGTGAGAGACTAACAGTACGGAACCGATCGTCATGGTCAGGACGGAGGCGTGGATCTCTCTTTTCATTTCGTCAATCCGGCGTTTGATGCACGCGTCGTTTGCGCCGTTTGCCGCCATTTCGCGTACGGTCGCGAAGGGACGGAGCAGGAAGCGGATATACAGCAGGGCAAGGAGTTGGAAAATAATTTGGGCGACGCTCAGCCATGCCAACTGGGCAAGCGAGAAGTTCATACGGATATAGTCGAAATCGTGAGGATCTTTTGGCGACCACAGCCCGGCTTCGATTTGCCGCACGTACCAGTCGGGGAAGTCCGTCAAACGGGACAGGTCGCTGTTGACGGTGAACCACTGTTTGACGGCGGTACGCAACGTCGGCACATCTTCCCACGAATGGGTTTCGCACCATGCGATTTCGCCGTCTTTGAGGCCGAGCATAATGATCAGTTCGTTGAAGTTACCCAGTTGCAGGCGGTCGATTTGCTTTTGCGCCACCTTGCGTTCCCTGTCGGGATAGAAAAAGACGAAAGTGCGCAGCTTGTCGCCGCACAGCGCGTTGACGACGTTCATCCGGACGGTAAACGCCTCGTTCGTCCAACCCGCCGTCGCCGGCTGATAGGCGCATACGCTTTTAGGGAAAGGATTCGGAGCGGGGTGCGGACTGTAATGTTCAATCGCCGGATAATCGAACAGTCCGAGCGAATCTTTTTCGCTGTCTGTGATGATACTGTATTGATAGAGCGACTGATTGGGCAGAATCCGGTTTTCATACTCCCTCGTCCGCGTGATGGGGACGACAAGCCGTTCGAGCGGAATGGCGACGCTGTATCTGTCGCCGTCGTCGGTGTAATAATTGCGGTTCAGTTCCTCGAACACCGGCTTCCCGTGCACGAAACCGGCAATGTCATTGTATTCGCCCTGCGTAATCCGGTACGAAAATCCGCCGTTATCGACCATCGCCCAGTACGGAGCGTGATATTCGCGGTACGAACAGTCGTATTCCCGACCGTTTTCGTCCGTACAGGTTTCGTCTATCCATTCGTCCCAGTCCTCGTAGTATTCCACTCGCACGGCCGCGTATCCGGCATATTGCGTATCGGCGAAATTGCGCGATTTCATCATTTCCGAAAGTCCGAAATTGAACGCAACGCCCAGCGCAAACATGCAGACAATCATGATCGCATTGAATTTCTTGAAAAAAATGTACGACAATCCGACGGGCACAAGCAACGCGAGCGCCAAAACAAGATGCTGCATTGTTTACCTCTTTTTCAGCGATTCGACAGACCGTTCGTCGCGGCGCGATTTCATGATTTCGCGCGTTTCGTCCGACGAAATCCGTTCCCAGTTCAGCAGCGTCCTGTCGGCAATGAACCAGCACGAGATGCGTTTTGTCACCAGATCGTTATGAAATTTACACACGTTCAGGATATTGTTTTGCGAATTTTCCAGTCCGAGCCGTTCCGATTCGATGCTTGCCGCCACTTCGCGATAGACGGACGGATCGAGTTGTTGGAAACGGGTGTGAATCCACTGCGCCACCTCCCCGTTTTGGCGGAACGCATCCGCATGAAGGCCGGTAATTTCGCGGAACTCCTCAAAATAATCTTCTTTGATGGAGTATTTGTCGCGGATAATATTCCACATGGTGTAGATGCGGTTTTCGATTTTCGCCGAATCGGCTGCATAAAGGTTGTGATAGTCGATGTGCAGATTATTGTAATGCACGTCGAGAGCAAACCATATAAACACGGTCAGGACGATAAACGCCGCTACCGCCGCACCGGTAAGCGTCTGTCCGGATGAGATTGTTTTCATTTGATATTTCATTTTGGAGTGAATCCGGTTATCCGTTCAAACATTTCCTGTCGGCTGCCGACGAGGCAGGCCTCTTTGCCGGAGCGAATCATCTCTTTGGCTATTTTAGCATTGTACGTGTCGGACGAAAACGCCGTTACGCGGTCGAACGACAGGTAAAAGAAACGCAGGATGCGGCGGAAGCGGTTCAGGATGTGTTCATCCGGCTTCAGCCGGTCGCGGGCAAAAGCCATCCGGTCGGTGTGCATACAGAATGAGGCCTCGACGCTGTAAGCGTGCTTCAGATACAGGCCGGCGAGACCCATCACGCCCTCCATCGAGCAGATAATCCGGTCGTATCCCCCGGACAGAAACAGGTTGTGCAGAGCGATAAAGTCGGGGACGCTGCACGTGCAGTCCTCGCCGCCGAAGGGGAGGGCAAACTCCTGGACGGGCGGCAGGACAATCAGATGCGGTTCGGGTCGAACGCGCGACGAGCAGGTGATGATGTCGACCGGCAGGTTGCGCCGTTTGATTTCGCCGAGCATTTCGCGCAGGAATACGGCCGCTTCGCCGTCGCCGAGCCACGTATCGGTCAGCCAGAGGATGCGTTCTGGATGTTCGAAACGTTGGAGACGTTTGGAAAAATCCTTCAGCAACGGACGGATGTTGAACATCGTCCGCGCGCTGATGAAATGCGCCGCCAGAATGAGCGCCGCGCCGAAGAAGGGAAACGACAGCCCGTCGAGGAAGGCGGCCATATCAATGCTTTTCTTTTCCTTCCCGCCACCGTCGGCGGTATAGGCGCGGAGGCTGACCGGCAGTTCCAGCTGCTCCAGCCAGACGGCGGGCGAGCGGTTCGCAAGGTCTTCCTTCTCCCGGATTTTCGTCAACTTCTTTTCCAGCCGGCGGGAAAGGATGGAATAGAGTTGCCGGTTAATCTCCACAATCGAGTCGTAGTAGTCGGCAATCAAATCCTTGCCGTTTTCCTTATTGATTGTGGCGATGCGGAGGGCTTCGCCAAATATCGGCTGATAGGCCTGCCTGACGGTTATCCGTTTCAGGCGGGAAGGCTTTTTCCCCATCAGGCTGTCGTGGAAGATGCGGATGAAAGACGTCGTGACCCGGTGTTGCCGCAACTCGCTGAAGAGGTTGGACACGACGAAGGCGACCAGCTTTTCCTGCGGCGTCCCCCTGTGCAGCAGCATCCGGAGCAATCCCGGGTCGGCGTAGTTCAGCGTAATCTGACAGGCGTAGTCGAGGAAGGCAATCGTCATCTTCTCGGCATTCTGGAACGTGCCAAACGGCGCCATGCGTCCCTCGCGGATGGCTTCGAGCGCCAGTTGCGAACGCGATTCGGTACGGAGGCGTTCCTGCAAGTTCGGAATATGCAGATACGTGCCCGTCATTCCGGCGAAGAGGCCCATGTGGCTGTCCGATCCGCCGGAGACGGATTTCCGGTAAACATCGGAACAGTATTGCAGCGGGTCGATACCAAATTCTTTGGCGTAGCGGTCGATGTCTTCTTCGGAAACGCTTTCCAGCCACGCCTTGACGAGCAGGTTTTGCCACGTATCGCGCTGTCCGTTGATGACTTCAAAGCGCTCGAAGACCAGCAGCATCTTGTTGAAGAACGCAGCGGGCGGCGTCTGTTTGGAGGAATAATGATAAAGCGGATGCGCCCAGACGGTCGGAATCCGGCGTTGACGGGCGTACTCCAGAAAGTGATAAAGGTTCTTGCGGAGTTTTTCCAGCCGGACTTCCTCTTCGGGCGTAAAGCCGTAGGCAAGCACATGAATCCCGATCTCGAAATCCGGAACCCGGCAGCTGAACTCGGCGCCGACCAGCACGTCGAGGCCTTTATCCTGCAAGGCGTAGCACGAGCGGGCGTTGTTGTGATTGGTCACGGTGAAGACCGAGCAGTTGTTTTTGCGAAGTTTCTCAATCAGTGTTTCGCTCGGCAACCATGTTTCGGGAACGTTGAGCAGGCGGCCGAGCAATTCGTCGGGGACGTCGCTGTTGAAATCGTGGCAGTGCAGGTCGGCACGGAGAATTTCGTCGGACGGGAATCTGTTTTGTTGCTGAAGGACGTATTTGTCGAATGCCTCCTTGAGCCGTTGTTGAAAATCGTTGTTCATGACAGGAATTTTCCCGCGAAGAAAGCAAGCCGATATTACATTTCCCATCCTTTTATATTACATTTATACTTCGCGCGGTACGGTTTTGTGCATGGCGCAGTTCGATAAAAGTTCCCGGGGAAACCGGCTTTACTTTCCTGTCTCCCGTACGGAACCCGGAGCGGATTCCAACTTTCCGGCTCCCGGCAAGTCGCAATCCGGACGGATTATAACTTGCCGGGTTCCGGAAGGACAATATCCCATCCCCGACGGTATTTTTATCGGACTGAGCCATGCACAAAACCATGCCGCGCGAAGTATATATTACGGTTTTCGTCCCACAGCCTGCGGCAGAGCTGCCGACATAGTCGGTTTTCTTCCCGACGCTGTCGGCAAGGTTTCCCGGCAAAACAGTGCAGTCTCAAGGCAAAACATGGGAACTCCTTTTCTCCGCATAAAGTCTTCCCGAAACAGATTTTTCACGCGCCGGAAACAGATATTGTTGCAGTTATCAAATAAAATAATGTACATTTGTCATCAAAATAAAATCAATAACAGCAAAAGAGATGATTTGGAATGATACAATGGAATGTATGTCCCGGGAAGAACTGCGGAAACTGCAATCTATCCGGCTGAAGAATGTGGTGGAACATGTCTATCACAACACGCCTTTTTACCGGCGAAAAATGCAGGAAACGGGTATTACGCCCGATGATATTCGCTCGATCGACGATATTGTGAAATTACCGTTTACAGCCAAGCAGGATTTGCGCGACAATTATCCGTTCGGGCTGATGGCCGTTCCCTTGTCGGAGATCGTACGCCTGCAGGCTTCGTCGGGAACGACGGGCAAACCGATCGTCGTGGGATATACGCGCAGGGACCTGAGCGTGTGGTATGAAGGCGTGGCCCGTTGCCTGACAGCTTATGGGGTGACACGAAACGATATCATCCAGGTGTCCTACGGTTACGGCCTTTTTACCGGCGGATTAGGCGCCCACGGAGGCGTGGAGATGATTGGCGGAACCGTGATCCCGATGAGCAGCGGGAACACTCAGAAACAAATTCAGCTGATGCACGATTTCGGCGCTAACGGACTGGCCTGTACGCCATCGTATGCTTTGCGCCTTGCCGAAGCCATTCACGAATCGGACATGCCGGTTGAAGAATTTAAACTGCGTATCGGTGCATTCGGCGCCGAACCGTGGACTGAAAACATGCGCAAGGAACTGGAAGAGAAGTTGCGTATCAAGGCGTATGACCTCTATGGACTGACGGAAATCAGCGGTCCGGGCGTAGGCGGCGAGTGCGAATGTCAGGATGGCACGCACTTGTGGGAAGATCATTTCTATCCGGAAATTGTAGACCCGAAAACGCTGGAACCGGTAGCGCCCGGCACACCCGGCGAGTTGGTATTCACCACACTGACGAAAGACGGGATGCCCATGCTGCGCTATCGAACGCGCGACCTGACGGCCCTGAACTACGAAAAATGCCGGTGCGGCCGGACGGCTGTTCGCATGAACCGCATCCTCGGACGCAGCGACGACATGCTGATTATCCGCGGTGTGAACGTGTTCCCGTCTCAAATCGAATCTGTCATTCTGGAACTGCCCGAATTTGAACCGCATTATCTGATTATTGTGGATCGCGTAAACAACGTGGATACATTCCAGGTGCAGGTGGAACTCCGTCCGGAATATTATTCCGATGAAATGAACCGGGTGCTTGCCCTGAAGAATAAGGTGACGGCCCGTATGCACAGCGTACTGGGTCTCCAGCCCGACATCCGGATTGTGGAACCTCGCAGTCTGGAACGCAGCCAGGGCAAAGCCAAACATGTAATTGACAACCGAAAATTAGTTTAACCCCTACATAAATAATCATGCTATGTTAGTAAAACAATTGTCTATATTTTTAGAGAACAGGAGAGGCCGTTTCACCGAAGTGGCCAAATTGCTGGGTAAGGAAAACATCAACATGACGGCATTTACCGTTTCCGAGAACTCGGATTTCGGGATTCTGCGCCTGATAGTATCGGATACGGACAGGGCGCTTCAAGTGCTTCGCGACCGTAAATACGCCGTTACCGAAGCCGACGTCATCTGCCTGCATTGCCCGAACGTGCCCGGAGCGCTCGGCAGCGTCATGCATATCATTACCGAAGCCGGCATATTCATTGAATACATGTATGCTTTTTCGGAAGGCGATTCCGCACATGTGATTATCCGTCCGGACGATCTGGAAAAATGCTCAAAGGTATTAACGGATAATAAATTGGAACTGATCGCAGCCAATGAACTGTATAAGTTGTAATTATTAACGTTTTACATGATGCGGTTTGAGCGGGAAGCATTACCTTTGCCCCCTAAAATCAGGTAAATGAAAAAGGTTGTATTTTTAGGGATGGTGATTTTGTGGTGTTCCTCATGCGGCGAATACAACAAAATCTTGAAAAGTACAGACTATGAATTGAAGTATTCGTATGCCAAGAAATATTTTAACGAGAAGAAGTATACCAGATCGGCTACGCTCCTGGAAGAAGTAAAGACGCTCTTCGGAGGCACGGCCTATGCCGAAGAATCCCTGTACCTGCTGGCACAAAGTTACTACGGACAGAAAGATTATCAGACGGCAGCGAGTTATTTCGAGACCTATTACAACACCTACCCGAAAGGCGAATATACGGAACTGGCACGCTTCTATTCCGGCTACGGGCTGTATCTTGATTCGGCCGATCCGCGTCTGGACCAGGGGCAGACCTACAAGGCCATTGCGCAACTGGAACTCTACATGGAATACTATCCCCAGAGCGAACGGGCGAAGCAGGCTCAGGAAATCCTGTTTGAACTGCAGGAAAAACTGGCATACAAGGAATTGATAAGTACACAGCTGTACTATAATCTGGGTACTTACATGGGAAACAATTACCGGGCCTGCGTGATCACCGCCGACAATGCGCTGAAGGATTATCCGTACTCCAAATACCGCGAGGAATTTATTCTGCTGAAAATAAAAGCAAAATACGAACTGGCGCTGGTGAGTGTGGAAGACCATCTGCAAGGCCGTTACCGCGATGTGGTAGATGAATACTACAATTATATCAATGAATATCCGGAAGGAAAATATACCCGGCAGATCAAGAAATATTTTGATTATGCCAACAAGCGAATAAATAGAAATTATTAATTTAAAGCAAGTATGGACTATCGTAAATCCAATGCGCCGGCCACTACGGTCACACGCGACATGTTAAAGTTATGCAGCGATACGGGCAATGTATATGAAACCCTGATGATTATTGCCAAACGCGCCAATCAGATTTCTTCGGAAATAAAGCATGATCTGGAGAAGAAACTGCAGGAATTTGCATTCTATAATGACAATCTGGAGGAAGTGTTTGAAAACAGGGAACAGATTGAAATTTCCCGTTATTATGAAAAACTGCCGAAACCTGTGCTCATTGCAGCTCAGGAATATGAAGACGGCAAGATTTATTACCGGAATCCGTTAAAGGATAAAAGCAATCTTTAAGCAGTTCATGACTTATGACACCGGAAAGGCAGGTAAACCTGCCTTTCTGGTTTAACAGGCAAGTATAATTATGATACAACGCATACAAACCGTTTATTTGTTGCTGGTTGCTGCGGCAATGACCGCCGTGCTTTTCCTTCCGCTGGCTACCGTGCAGGCGGGAGGCATTTTTTACAGGTATGACGTACTGGGCATGCACACGACGACGGCTTCCCCGGAATTGACCCATCCGGCATGGGCGCTGTGCGCTTTGTCGGCAACAGTCATTTTGCTTGCGCTGGCAGCCGTTTTCCTGTACGGAAATCGAATGCGCCAGATTCGCCTCTGTATTTTCAACGCCATCCTGTTAGTCGGATTTTATGCGCTGTTTGCGTTTTTCCTGTGGAATTTTTCCGCACAGTCCGATTTTCATTTCAATGTGCGTTTTGCCCTGTCACTGCCCCTTGTCAGCCTGATTCTGGATTACCTGGCCATCCGCAATATCGGAGCGGACGAAATGCTTGTCCGCTCGCTGAATCGTCTAAGATAGCGGCGCCATGAAAAGCATCTTTGCGCATGAGAATCGTCAAACGTCTTTTCATCTGGTGCCGGAACCTGTTCTTTTTACTGGTTATATCCGGCATTCTCATGGTAGTGATTTACAAATATGTGCCGGTCTATTACACCCCCCTGATGTTTATTCGCCTGTATGAGAAGGACGGCGCCGACGGGATTGAACATCGCTGGACGCCCATCGAACAAATATCCCGGTCAATGATTCAGGCCGTCGTTGCATCGGAAGACAACCTCTTTATGGAACATCCCGGTTTCGACCGCGAGCAAATCGGCAAGGCGGTCAAGGAAATACAGCAGGGCCGGCGTCTGCGCGGCGCCAGTACAATTTCGCAGCAGACGGCCAAAAACGTATTCCTGTGGCCGGCAAGAAGTTTTTTCCGAAAGGGACTGGAAGCCTGTTTCACTGTGCTCATCGAATGGATTTGGGGCAAAGAGCGTATCATGGAAGTATACCTCAATTCCGTCGAGCTGGGGAACGGCATTTACGGCGTGGAAGCCGCGTCCATGACGTATTTCGGAAAACGGGCCTACGAACTTACGCAGGAAGAAAGCGCCTTGCTGGCAATCACCCTCCCTGCACCCCGAAAAATGAATCCGACACGCGTATCGGCCTACATGCGAGGCCGGCAACGTCATATCCTCTCCCTGATGAAAAAGATAGCGCCCGTTGACATGGGATACCGCTATCCGGGAACCTCCGATTAAGCGGTCGGCATGAAAGAAGCCTATGACTATCAGGATTTGGGACGGATCGCCTATGACGATGCACTAACCGTTCAGACCTCGGCCTTTGAAGCGCTTTTGAAGGCCAAGGAGCAAGGCGTGCAGGGTACAAACAAACTGTTTTTCTGTGAACACGAGCCTGTTTTCACGCTGGGGAAAAACGGACGGAAATCGAACCTGCTGATTCCGGAGGCACAGCTGGCGCAAAGGGGATTTGCCTTTCACGTCACCAACCGGGGAGGCGACATCACCTATCACGGGCCGGGACAGATCACCGGCTATCCGGTCTTCGACCTGGAATCGTTTCAGCTGGGCTTGCGGCAATATATTGAAATCCTGGAAGAAATTGTAATCGCTTTCCTTGCGGCATACGGTTTGAAGGGCGAGCGGCTGAGCGGAGCAACCGGCGTCTGGCTGGAGGCCCGGAGCGCCAGGGCGCGGAAAATCTGTGCCATCGGCGTGAAAAGCAGTCGCTATGTGACAATGCACGGATTTGCCCTGAATATCCGGACGGACTTGTCGGCCTATGCCCTGATTCATCCCTGCGGACTGGTCGACAAAGGGGTCGCTTCGCTGGACAGGGAAGCGGGAGAACCGGTTGATTTCCGGGAAGCAAAAACGCGCCTGCGTTTGCTTTTCGCCGCTCAATTCAGCCGTTGACCTCTCACAAGGCACAGACAACGCCTCCTGCGCTGCAAAAAGATGCATCCCGGAATCCCTGCATCTTTTGATTTTCTGAATCTTTGAATTACCTTTGCCCGCTGAAATTCGGAGGTTATTTATGACAGTAGCAGAAATTACATGGACGGTTGACCCGGCGATTTTTTCCGTCGGGTCAAGGGAAATACGCTGGTATGCGCTGGCGTTTGCGATCGGTTTTACGGTCGGGTATAAAATCGTGAAGCGGATGTGGATACGGGAAGAAATTCCTCCCGCATGGCTGGAACCGCTGCTCTATTACACGGTGGCAGGTACTGTGATCGGCGCGCGGCTGGGGCATTGCCTGTTCTACAGCCCCGATTACTACCTGGCCAATCCGGTCGAAATACTGAAAATGTGGGAAGGTGGACTGGCCAGTCACGGCGGCGTGCTCGGAATCATGGTTGCCATCTGGTTTTATTCCAGGAACGTCTCGCACCAGAATATGCTGTGGACATTCGACAAACTGGTGGTACCGACGGGACTGGTAGCTGCGCTGATACGGCTGGGCAACCTGATGAACCATGAGATTTACGGTCATCCGACGGATTTGCCCTGGGGATTCCGTTTCATCGAGAACCTGCACGCATGGCGGCAGGAGGGCGCCGAACCCCTCTTCTCCGCCCCCAGCCATCCGACCCAGATTTATGAGGCCCTTTGCTACCTGTTCACCTTCGCGCTCTGCATGTGGCTCTACTTCAGGAAAGATGCCTGGAAACGGCAAGGATTTATTTTCGGCCTGTTCCTGATCTGTATTTTCACGGCCCGGTTCCTGATCGAATTTCTGAAAAACGATCAGGAAGCCTTCGAGGCCGGCATGGCGCTCAACATGGGGCAATGGCTGAGCATCCCCTTCATCCTGGCCGGCCTGTTCTTTGTCCGGCGGGCGTTCAAAAGACAACCAGTCACTTATTCATATCGCAATGCAAAAGATCGCAAATGACATCTGCTATGTCGGCGTCAATGACCGCCGGAAAGCGCTTTTTGAAAACCTGTGGCCGTTACCGAACGGCGTCTCCTATAATTCATTCCTGATTACGGACCGGAAAACGGCGCTGATGGATACGGTCGACATCTGTTATTCCGACCTCTTTTTCCGCAAGATCGAAGAAGGTCTGGCTGGACGACCGCTCGATTATCTGATCGTAAACCACATGGAACCCGATCACTCCGGCTGCATCCGTCTGTTGCGGCAGCTGTATCCCGGCCTCCGGATTGTCGGCAACCGCCAGACTTTCGGCATGTTGGCCGGCTATTACGGGATCACGGAAGGACTGCATGAGGTCAGGGAGGGAGACGTCCTGGAACTGGGGCACCGCCGCCTGACCTTCTACATGGCCCCGATGGTACACTGGCCGGAAGTGATGGTGGCCTTCGACGAAACGGACCGGATCCTTTTCTCGGCCGACGCCTTCGGCACCTACGGCACGCTGGACGGCGGCGTGATTGATTCGCAAATCAATGCAGACCGCTACTGGGATGAAATGATGCGCTACTATGCCAATATCGTCGGCAAGTATGGCAATCCCGTGCAGAAACTGCTGAAAAAATTCGCTTCGCTGAACATTCAAACCATTTGCTCCACGCATGGCCCGGTCTGGCGCGAACGGCGGGCCGAAGCCATCCGCCTCTACGACCGCCTCAGCCGCTACGAAGCGGAAACGGGCGTGACGATCCTCTACGGCAGCATGTACGGATATACCGAACAGATGGCCGAAACGGTAGCCGCTTCGCTTGCAGCGCACGGCGTCCGCGAGATTGTCATGCATGACGCAAGCAAAACCCATGCCTCCTACATGCTGAGGGACGTCTTCAAATACCGGGGACTGATCGTCGGCAGTCCGGCATACAGCGGGCAGCTGTTTCCAGATATCGAATCCATCCTGAGACAGCTCGAAATCCGTGAAATTAAAAACCGCCTGTTTGCCTGTTTCGGCTCCTTCACCTGGGCCGCAACGGCCATCAAGCGCCTGACCGCCTTCGCGGAAACCATGAAGTGGGAAACGGTCGGCGAACCCTTTGAACAAAAACAGGCCATGAGCGACGAAACCTTCCGGAAATGCCGGGGACTGGGAAAAGCCATGGCCGCACGCATCCTGTCCGAAAACAATCCATAAAACAGTTACAGCTATGAGAGTCATTATTGAACCGACTTACGAAAAACTGTCGCAGTGGGCAGCCGGCTACATCGCCCGGCGAATTGCCAAAGCCGCGCCGACGGCCGAACGGCCCTTTGTACTGGGACTGCCGACCGGGTCGTCGCCCCTGGGCGCCTATCAGCGCCTGATCGAACTGAACGGGAGCGGCGCCGTCTCCTTCCGCCACGTCGTCACGTTCAACATGGACGAATACGTCGGCCTGCCCGAAGGCCATCCCGAAAGCTACCGCTCCTTTATGTGGAAACACTTTTTCGACCACATCGACATACGGCCGGAAAATGTGCATATCCTCAACGGCAATGCCCCCGACCCCGAACAGGAATGTGCCGCCTATGAAGCGGCAATCCGGCAGGTCGGCGGTATCGACCTCTTTCTGGGAGGCATCGGGCCGGACGGACACATGGCATTCAACGAACCCGGCTCGTCGCTGGCTTCGCGGACGCGCATCAAGACGCTGACCGCCGACACGGTCATCGCCAATGCCCGTTTCTTCGGCAACGACGTGAACCGGGTGCCGAAGACCGCCCTGACGGTCGGCGTGGCCACGGTGCTTGACGCCCGCGAGGTGCTGATTGTCGTCAACGGACACAGCAAGGCCCGCGCCCTGCAACAGGCTGTCGAAGGCGCCGTCAGCCAGATGTGGACCATCACGGCGCTGCAACTCCATCCGAAAGGAATCATCGTATGCGACGAAGCCGCCTGCGCCGAACTGAAAGTCGGCACTTACCGCTATTTCAAGGACATCGAGAAAGAGCATCTCTCTCCCGAAACACTCCTGTAACGCTACTCTGTCAACAGTCCCCGGGAGACATTTCCGCTGACTTTACAGCGGTATTTTCTTCTCCGGCCGACTGCCCGTGCATGAAGTTCGACCGGCTTTTCCGTCAGGCTCTGAAGATTGAACAGGCACAGTGCGGCGGCAAAATCCTGTTCGATACACACCTTTGAGAGTCCGGGCAGTTGATTTTTTGCACAGCCGTATTTCTCCTTCAACTCTTCCGTTTCCGGCAGAGGCACGGCGCTGCCATCCACGGCACAGAGAATCATCCCCTTCCAGCGTTTTACATAATGGCATGTGCGGATAATTCGGCATACACGGCACACGCGACCGGAGTACCCTCCGGGCACAGTTAAAGATATGTCCCGACCGGTTTGAATTTTAATGGTCATAAAACTGTGTATATCTCATTGCATGGTTTGCGATCGT
>JAISMO010000169.1 GCA_031276675.1 Tannerella sp. | reverse complement strand
ATGCACGGAAAATCGGAAAAACAGAAGGAACATCGGAGATGAGATGCCGGGAAAATAGTGAAAGATAATGATGGATCGTTTATACAACGAGCAATTACGATGTCAATAATATAAATAATATGAAGACGAAAAAGAAGAAGTTATTTGCCGTGTATGTTATTCCGGAGACATTTGTTTTCCTTTTTTCCTGTAAGGATACGATAAGGGAAGATACCTTGTTTGCCCGAAAGAAAGCGATTGTTTTCAAGGAAATGAGTACGAGCGAACCGGTGGGTCAGGTATTGTATATGAAATCCATGGGCGATTACCTGGTTGTGACGGGAAAAAATTTGGAAACGCAGGCACAGTTGATTGACAGGAAGACGAAAAAGAGTTTTCTGTTCGGAGAGACCGGAGATGGCCCCGGGCGATTTTTGCAAAGTGCAAACATCATGTCGATCGATGACAGGTATGCGGGAATTTTTGACATGCAAAGGCGTACGGTTTTTAAATTCAATGTGGATTCGATCATTCAACAGGGCAAACTTTGCCGCCCCGAAACGCTGGTAAAGGAAATACCGTCGTTCATTCCCATGGGACTCGACCGCCTTGGTGACGACCGTTATGTGGCACTGGGAATCATGAGTGATTTAAAGCGGTTTGTTCTTCTGGACGGGAAGGGTGAAATTGTTTCCATGGAGGGACAGTTACCGGAAAAGAAACAGGAACGGATCAGCGACTTTGTTCATGCCTTTGCCTACTGGGGTCGGTTCACGGCCAGTCCGAAAGAACATAAAATCGCCGTATGTACAAACTATGCAGGCATGATACAAATTTATGACTGCAAGACGGATGGGGTGCGATTAATCAGGGAACACAATCTGTTTTCGGCCGAATATAACGAACGCGAAGGTAATTTCGTCCCCACTCCACAAACAAGATGGGGATACCTCTCAATCGATTCCAGCGACAAATATATATTTGCTCTTTATTCGGGTTTGAATCAGGTGGACCATCCGGATGGAGCATTTACCAGCGGTAATATTATACATGTGTTTGACTGGAACGGAAATCCGGTGTGCCGGTTATCGGCAGACAGAAGGCTAAAAGTGATTTGCGCAGATAATGACTTGAATCTGTATGGATATGATGGCGATACGGGAGAGCTGGTTGTCGCAGACATAAAAGAGGCGGTGGAGTAGACGATGAAAAAGACTGTTTATTGCTGCCGAACGGTACTGGCAGGAAGCAGAAAAGTTGCGCAAATAAAAGAAGAGAAATGGAGCAACTGAAAACAACATCACACATGCAGTGATGGGTCAAAACACAGAACCGCCGTGTACCGAACGGTAGCACGGCGGTTGTGGGAGGGTCGGAACGGGAAGTAATCCCGTTCCTCCTACTCGATTGCAGAAAACATGTACGTTTTTTTACACGACAGCGGCGCCTATCAGATAGACGGCTGCCAGCACAACGATGGCGTAGAGTTCGGGAAATACGGCCAGAATCAGGGTGTTTGTGAACACGTCATGCCCCTGTCCCATGGCTGCAACACCGTCGGCGCAGACTTTGCCCTGGCGGATGGATGAAAACAGACCGACCAGTCCCATGGCCACGCCGCCGCCAAAAACGGCTGCCGCCTGGAGGCCCGTAATCGAGGAAGTGAGCAGACCGAAAATGTTTTGAAACATGAAGTATCCTGCAAATCCATACAGTCCCTGGGTTCCCGGAAGGGCTGTCAGTACCAGAAAGTTACCGAACGCGCCGTCTGTTTTTTTCATTGCGCCTATCGCCGCGCTTCCTACAATCGTGACGCCATATGCACTTCCGATACCCGACAGGGCGAGCATCAGGGCTATACCTGCATATGCCAATAATAAATTCATTTCCATAGTTTAAAAAATTATATACTGTTACTTGATTAATAATTCTTCCATTGAAAGGGTTTATAGGCTTTTCCGCCGCCCGTGTATCCCGCGTTCTTGAAAAATTCCACGAACGTGAGACGCATCGGATGTACGACTGCTCCCAATACGTTCATGAAGATGTTGAGCGCATGTCCGATCAGAAGTATCAGCGCCATGACGACCGGACCCAGTATGACGTTGTCGGGACGCATCCCCGTGGCCAGGCTGTTGAATACGCTGGCCAGGATGCCGCCCGAAAGTCCGAGTGCGAACAGACGGACGTAGGACAGCACGTCGCCCAGCAGCCCGGTGGCCATGTTATAGGCATCCCATATTCCCAGTCCGATGTTCAGGAAAATGTTTTTTCCCGGCGAGTTGAGAAAGAAAATCAGAACGGCGGCTATTCCCGCCACGCTCAGATGGAGGGTTCCGAAGAGCGGCATCACGCCCGGAAACAGCCAGGCCACGCCTGTGCCTGCCAGCAGGATAATCCACCCGATCGTGGACAGCCCGTGGACAAAACCGAACTGAATCATCCGGTTTGCTACATTCAGGCACATGCCGAAAAGTATCTGTACGGCGCCCAGCAGCAATGCCATCATGAACATCTTGCTGTTGTCCATCGCCACCTTTTCCTTCAGTTGCTCCAGCGCCGGAATGCCCCAGTCATACACATTCGTGCCGAAAAACGCGCCGGTCAGCAGTCCGCAAAAGAACGTCGAGATCCCCAGCAGCTGTACCAGCGAAAGCACGGGTTTGACGGAGGCCGGTAATTTTTGAGCCATGAACAGTTTGGCACCGGTAGCGCCCAGCAGCAGCAGCAGCCCGTATCCCGAATCGCCCAGACACAGCCCGAAAAACAGCATGAAGAAGGGCGCCAGAAAGGGCGTCATATCCAGTTCGCTGTACTTCGGCAACATATACAGACGGCTAATCGGCTCGAAAAGGCGCGAAAAGGCATTGTTTCTGAACAGGATGGGGACATCGTCTCCGGGCGCCGTTTCCAGTTTCCGGAAAAAATAGCCTTCCGCCTCAAGTGCCTGTTCCATTGCCCCGGCCTGCGCCGCCGGAATCCATCCTTCGAGCAGCCGCAGTTTGTCCTCCGCCTCTCTGCCCGTATACAGGCGTACGTTTTCCGCTGCCGCCTCATTCAGCAGCAGGTTGTCATAACTTTTCAGCGAATGAAAGTCGTTGAATGCGATCTCCGTCAGTTTCCGGTTCAGTTCGTCCGTGTATTCCTGTTCGGCGGCCAGGCGCCGGCGGAGTTCTCCCGGTCCGTGTTCCGGCAGCCGGACCCGCTCGGCGCCGATGGCAGGCGGCGTATTTTCCGGGGTAATGGTGAGGAAGTAAACCGTTGACTGCACCTGGGTGATACGGATTGCATGATAACGGTCTTCCCATGCCGTATCGAATCCGGAGGCCGGACAGGTGAAAAACGCTACTTCATATCCGGCCTGCCGCAAACGCTCGATACCGGCATATTCAAACTCACCCCATATTGAGAGCAGGGCGATGTCCTTTTCCAGGGATTGCCTGACGGCCTGCTGTTTAATCAGCTGTTCGCCGGTTTGTTCGATTTCGTTCAGTAGGGCGGCGCCTTCTTCTTTGGTAATGCGATGCGCCGACGCCGGCATTCGCCTGTTTTTTCCGTCTTCCGCCCGCGCTTCGTTCCGGCGCTTTTCCAGGAAAAGCATTTGCGTGCGGAGGCGTTTACGTTCGGCCTGCAACTGCCGGCTCTCTTCCACATCGCCGACCGGCTCCCTTTCCTGAACGTGCACGGCTCCAATCTCGCGCAAGCGTTTCAGAAACGGTTCATATTCTCTGTGATACACCATAAAGGCGTATTTGCTCATTTTTGCAATCATACGGCAATTTCCTCCTCTTTTTGCCTGCGCTTTTCCTGATTGGCGCGCATAATCTTCTGCGAGGCTTTGGACAGGCTCTGTTCATCTTCCATGTAGCGTTTCACTTTCCGGATGGCGTCCCTGTATCCCGGAATCTGGACTTTCTCAAACAGATTCACTTTTTGCGTCGTTTTCTTCCGCGCCTGTTCCAGCAACTCCAGCTTCATCATCGAAAATTCGGCTTCGATGCCCGTTCGCGCCACTCCCTTCAGCAGTTCGATGCCGTCGGTGAACCAGGAGGGCCTGTTGAACAGGCTGTAGGGTTTGATTTCAAAGTCGATGTTTTCCAATACGGGGACTGTGACGCCGGCAATCTTCCGTGTGGAGAGCGATACATCCCTGACGCGGATTAAATCCGGGCGAAACTCGCTCCACAAAACCATCATGTTCTCGTAGCTGCGGATTTCGTTTTCAAGCCGAGACTCCAGCACATGCACTTCGTCTTTGGTGCGCGTCACCTCCATGCGCAGGGCGCTCTCCTTGCTCTTGATGGTCGGCAGCGAACGTTCGCGCATCTTCAGCTGTTTCTCCAACTGCTGAAGCGAAGTCTTGTTATATTGAAACGTGATGGCCATCAGTTGATTTTCTTCCAGTATCTGTCTACCAGTTCCTGCTTGATGCTGGCTTCCGCAGGTGTGAAATAGCGGCCAAACAGACTCCAGGCCACGTCGAGCATCCCGGTTGTATCGAGATTCACGTCAATGGCCAGCAGTTTTTCCGAATAATCTCTGGCAAAAGCCAGGGCACGGTTGTCATAGTCCGTCAGGTCGAAGCCGTTTTCGAGCTTGGTTTTTGCGTTGGCGGCATCCGCATAGAGACGCACGGCGGCGTTCATTACCTGTGGATGGTCTTCACGTGTTTTCTTGCCGGTGACCAGCTGTTTCAAACGCGAGAGGCTGCGGAACGGATCGACGATGACTTTGCCCACGTCGCTGTCACGGCGGAGGTAGAGTTGTCCTTCGGTAATGTATCCCGTATTGTCGGGCACGGCGTGGGTGATGTCGCCGCCCGAAAGCGTCGTCACGGCGATGATCGTGATACTGCCGCCGTCGGGAAACTGTACGGCCTTTTCGTAAATCTTTGCCAGGTCGGAATAGATGGAACCGGGCATGGAATCCTTCGAGGGAATCTGGTCCATCCGGTTCGACACGATGGCCAGGGCGTCGGCGTAGTTCGTCATGTCGGTGAGCAACACCAGCACCTTTTCATGCTTCCGTACGGCAAAATATTCTGCCGCGGTCAGCGCCATATCAGGAATCAGCAGCCGCTCTACCGACGGATTTTCCGTGGTATTGATGAAACTGACGATGCGGTCCAGTGCGCCGGCATTGCTGAAGGTGTTCTTGAAAAAGAGATAATCGTCGTTGGTCATTCCCATGCCGCCGAGGATAATTTTGTCCGACCGGGCACGCAGGGCAACCAGGGCCATCACCTGGTTAAACGGCTGGTCGGGGTCGGCAAAGAAGGGAATCTTCTGTCCCGTAACGAGGGTATTGTTCAGGTCGATGCCGGCAATACCGGTTGCTATCAACTCCGAGGGCTGTTCGCGACGGACGGGATTCACCGACGGGCCACCGATTTCCACTTCCTCGCCTTCGATGACCGGCCCGCCGTCAATCGGGTCGCCGCAGGCATTGAAGAAACGTCCGGCTAGTTGTTCGCTCACCTTCAGTGTGGGCGCCTTGCCCATAAACACTACTTCGGCATTGGTCGGAATGCCTTCCGTACCGGAAAATACCTGCAACGTGACTTCGTCGCCGATGATTTTTACTACCTGAGCCGGCTTGCCGTTGACGGAGGCCAGCTCGTCGTACCCTACGCCCGTTGCCTTGAGCGAACAGGTTGCTTTCGTGATTTGGGTAATCTTCGTATAGACCCTTTGAAATGCTTTTGTCGCCATATTGTATTAATTTTCCTTTCGTTCATTGAGCAGTTCGTCCAGCCGGCGGTCGAAACCGTTAAACTGTTCGCTTTTGTATTCGGAGTAGTTCATCTGCTTAAAGATATTAATCAGATTCTTGAAATAGTCCATCACATCAGTGAAGGTATCAAACCGAAATTCGGCGCGGCAAATGTTCACCACCTTGTCCAGCATGAATTCCTGACGTTCGAGCGGCGTCACCGCGTCAACGGGATCGAAGGCGTCCTGCTGCAAAATTACAAAGTCTATCAACTCCGATTTCCAGAAGGTCACGTGATAATCCACCGGTACGCCGTCGTCGCCCAGGATATTGATTTGTTCCGAAATTTCCTTGCCGCGTAACATGCGGGTCTTGATTTCGTTCACTTTTTCAATCCATGTTGCCGAAACATGCTGCACAATGTATTCCTGAAATTCGGGATATTCCAGGTATTTGGAATAACTTTCGATGGGATTGATGGCCGGATAGCGCTTGCGGTCGGCGCGTTCCTGCTCGAGAGCATAGAAACAGCGCGCCACCTTTTTCGTATTTTCCGTCACCGGTTCCTTCAGATTACCGCCGGCGGGCGACACCGTCCCGATAAACGTCACCGAACCGGTTGCACCGTTATTCAGCACCACGTATCCCGCACGGGCATAGAAGTTGGCGATGATGGCCGACAAGTCCATCGGGAACGCATCCGGGCCGGGCAATTCCTCCAACCGGTTCGACATCTCGCGCAATGCCTGCGCCCAGCGCGACGTCGAATCGGCCATCAGCAACACCTTCAGGCCCATGCAGCGATAATACTCGGCAATTGTCATCGCCGTATAGACCGACGCTTCGCGGGCGGCCACGGGCATGTTGGACGTGTTGGCGATGATAATCGTACGCTCCATCAGCTTGCGTCCGGTATGCGGGTCAATCAGGTGCGGAAATTCGGCGAATATCTCTACCACCTCGTTGGCACGTTCGCCACAGGCGGCAATGACGACGATGTCGGCCTCGGCCTGTTTGGAGATGGCGTGCTGCATGACGGTCTTTCCCGTGCCGAACGGGCCGGGGATAAACCCGGTGCCGCCCTCCACAATCGGATTGACGGTGTCAATCGTACGCACGCCCGTTTCGAGCAGCTTATAGGGGCGGGGCTTTTCCCGATAGCAGGTGATGGCCCGCTTGACCGGCCATTTCTGGGTCATGGTCACTTCGATTTCCTTACCGTCTTCGGAAAGGAGCACAGCCACGGTGTCCCGAATCGTGTATTCGCCTTCGGGCGCCAGCGTTTTCAGCGTGTATGTACCGCCTTCTTCCAGTACGAACGGCACCATAATTTTGTGCGGCTGGAAGTTCTCGTCGACTTCACCCAGCCAGTAGCCGGCCGATACCTTGTCGCCGACCTTTGCCAGCGGTTTGAACAGCCAGCGCCTGCTGTCGTCGATCGCAGCGGTGTATTCGCCTCGGCGAAGGAAAACGCCTTCCATCCTGTCGAGGTCGTTCTGCAAGCCGTCGTAGTTACGCGACAACATGCCTGGGCCGAGCGTGACTTCCAACATGTGTCCGTCAAATTCGGCTTCGTCGCCTACACACATGCCGCGCGTGCTCTCAAAGACCTGTACATACGCATTTTGTCCGATAATCTTGATAACTTCCGACATCAGCCTGACGCCTCCGACGGAGATGTAACAGATTTCATTCTGGGAAACCGGCCCGTCTATTTCCAGGGTAACCAGATTGGATACGATACCCTTAACTATACCTTTCGTAGCCATATATTATTTTTTGTTGTTTCGTTTAAATTCTGCCAGGACATTGTTACTGCCTGTTTTCATCACTCCGATTAAATTGCGGAACGTCTGTTCGCCTGCCGCCCTGTCGAGTTTCGTCCAGCGTTCGATCATCTCCAGTTTTAACAGCCAGGCGAGCAGGCTTTCGACCGTAAAAGTTTTGAAAACCGTATGCTCTTCCAGCCAGTCCCATTTCAACCGGTCGATTTGCCTTTCACGCACAAGCAAGTTTGATTCTTCGGCGACACGCTGCATAAGGGGCAGATATTCCCACGTGTCGCCCAGTCCGAAATCGCGTGCGCCGGAGGTGCGGAAAAACTGTGCATATTCATTGTCCCCCACGATGTAATCCATCCGGTTCAGCCCGTATTTACGACATGTAATCGCCGTCAGGAAATTGTTTATATTGAGATTCAATTCGAACCATGCGGCGACAAATGCGTTTTCGCACTGCATGGCATACTCGTAATACAGCGTCGTCAGACGATCTTCCCACAGGATAAGGCTTTGTTCTCCCTTTTCTTTCTCTGTCTGATAACTGCGGATAAATATCTTCATATAATCCGGAACATACGTCCGTTTGCTGCCTTCGGACAGTGGCTGGTCCGGTTCCCGGATCAGTTCAGCAAATTCGTCCAGCGTCATGTTTCCTTTCGGGTCCGGCTGGCCGTCCGGATGCCGGATTAGCTCCAGCAGATTCCTGTTGTCATATTTCAGAAAAAGCAAACGCAGCAACGTTCGATCCGTTTCCGAAAGCTGACTCTCCACTTCCTCGCGAAAGGTAAGGATGGGATAAGGCAATTTGCTGTCTTCTATTGAAATATTGGGAAGCCCTGCAATCAGATAATAGTATTCACTACCCATATCAGAACAGCATTTCTACTAACTGCGGACGCAGAAACTCTTTAAAGAAAGTCATAAATTCATCTTCGCCGAACGTAACTTTATACGACCCGTCGGCAGGCACAAGGGTGAAAGAAGCGTCTTTTCCGTTTACCTTTTCGATTTGTACTCCCCGATTCAACAACGCTTTGGCATTTCCTTCAAAATAAGCGGTCAAAGCCTCTGCATCCGCCGTCCGGACGGTTAATCCGTCCTGCTTGACCCATTCCCGCGCTATTTCCAGTATCATCTGCTGCATAAAGGCTTTGTCAGCTGCTACGGGCTTTATATTTTCCGACACAATCCGGCCCGTAATCAGACCGGCCACTTCGCTTTTCAGCGCATCTACGCACTGAGCCGCAAACAGCCTCAATTCAGCTTCCGTATGCTTTTTCAATTCAGCTGCCTGCCTTTCCGCAGTTTCCACGATTTGTCTGGCTGCGTTTTCCGCTTCTCTGAGAATAGCTTGTTTCTGTTCACCGGCTTCGGAGACAAGCCGGTTTGCCTCCTCTTTTCCTTTTTCTACTCCCTCACGATAAATTTTGTCGGTTAATTCTTGAATCTTCACATCCATTTCCCATTGACTATTTTAATATGTTCTATATTTTCAGTTGGCAAATATAGAAATTTATTCATACGGAAAATCGCTTTCAATCATAAAAAAAACGGGGAAATTACATTTTGACCATAAGAAACGGAAAACAGCCAAAAGCATATTCTTCCTGAATCTTATGAACAGACCCGCAAAAAAGAGAAAGGAATGTGTACTTTTGCCGCCAAATTCACAACAAATGGAGGATAAAAATCTCAAGGGTCATGCGGCGCTTTTCACGGCTTATCTCATTTTCGGACTGAATACGCCCGTATCCAAAGCCGTACTTGCAGACGGCAATACATCGCCCCTGGCGCTGACGTTTTTCCGTTTTGCCGGCGCGGCAACGCTTTTCTGGATCGCCTCGCTGTTTGTAAAGCGGGAAAAGGTTTGCCGGCGCGATCTGTTTCTGTTTTTTGTCGCATCCATGTTCGGGATACTGATCAATCAGATGGCGTTTATTGTGGGGCTTTCGATGGCCTCGCCCATTGATGCGTCGGTCATCACGACAATGGTGCCGATACTGACCATGCTGCTGGCCGCTTTGTTCCTCGGTGAACCGATCACGTGGAAAAAGGCCGGCGGCGTCCTGGTCGGCGCGGCGGGTGCGCTGCTGCTGATCTTCAACGGGAATCCCCTCCTTTCCGGTAGCGCAAACCGGACGGGCGACTGGCTGTGCGTATTGAGCTGCACCTCTTTTGCTCTCTATCTGACGGCGTTCAAGAAACTGATACTCCGCTACAGCGCCGTCACGTCCATGAAATGGATGTTTCTCTATGCCACGGTTGTCAGCCTGCCGTTCTGTCGGCGCGACATTGCATCCGTTCCCTGGGCCGCCCTGTCGCCGGACGGGGTGATCCGGATCGCATACGTTGTTGTGGCGGCCACCTTTATCGCCTACCTGTTGATCCCGCCCGGCCAGAAATCCCTGCGTCCGACGGTAGTGAGCATGTATAACTATCTGCAACCGATCGTCGCCTCGGCCGTGGCGGTCGCGACGGGGATGGATGCGTTCGGATGGAGCAAGGGCATTGCTTCACTGCTGGTGTTCTTCGGAGTCTACCTTGTGACACAGAGCAAGTCGCGCGCCCAACTGGAAGCCGAGCGGCAGCGGCGGAGAAATATCGGGGTTGAATGAGCGCGTCCGTGTTCGGAAAAATAGTTACTTTTGCCGGACAATAGTTATAATATAAAAACAAGGAATCTATGGAAAATTTGAATTGGGCCGAGTTGCCGTTTGGGTATCTGAAGACGGATTACAACATAAGATGTTATTACCGGCATGGCCGGTGGGGAGAATTCGAAGTAAGTTCGTCGGAAATTCTCACTATCCACATGGCAGCCACCTGCCTGCACTACGGCCAGGAAGCCTTTGACGGCCTGAAAGCCTTCCGCGGGAAAGACGGGAAGATTCGCGTCTTCCGGATGGATGAAAACGCGTGGCGGTTGCAGGCCTCCAGCCGGGGAATCCGGATGGCCGAGTTGCCGGTCGACATGTTTCGGGAAGCCGTGCGGAAGGTGATTCGGCTGAACGAACGCTTCGTACCGCCCTACGGAAGCGGAGCTTCCCTCTATATCCGCCCGCTGCTGCTGGGCCTGGGCGCACAGGTGGGCGTCAGTCCGGCCGACGAGTATCTGTTTCTGGTTTTTGTCACGCCGGTGGGTCCCTATTTCAAGACGGGTTTCAAGCCCGCGCCGGTCTGCATCATGCGCGAATATGACCGCGCCGCACCGCAGGGCACGGGCGCCATCAAGGTGGGCGGAAACTATGCGGCCAGTCTGGTGGCCGGCCACCTGGCACACGAAAAGGGCTATGTCGCCGTACTCTATCTGGATCCGAAGGAAAAGAAATATCTCGACGAGTGCGGTCCGGCCAATTTCTTCGCCATTCGTGAAAACACCTATATCACGCCGGCCTCCGGTTCCATACTCCCCTCCATTACCAATGCGAGCCTTCGGCAGCTGGCAGTCGACATGGGTCTGCAAGTCGCATGTCGACCGATTCCGGTCGAGGAACTGGCCACGTTCGAGGAAGCGGCCGAGTGCGGCACGGCAGCCGTTGTGGCGCCGATCTCGCGCATTGACGACCTGAATGAAAACAAATCCTATCCGTTTTCGATCCACGGCAAGCCCGGCCCCGTTTGTGAACAGCTCTATCACAAACTCCTCGCCATCCAGACTGGCGATGCACCCGACCCTTACGGATGGATGGAAGTGATCGCCTGAAGAAGACCGCAGGTGCAACGACGCAACGCATCGCCTGCCCGTGAAATACGCCGAAGTCATATTGCCCTTTCCGCTGGAAAATACGTTTACGTACCGTATCCCGGAAGCGATGGAAGCCTCTGTCCGGAAGAATTTCCGGGTGATTGTTCCTTTCGGGAAAAGACGCTATTATACGGCCGTCGTCAGGGAAATCCGCGAACAGCTTCCGGAAACTTCCGGCACGCTCAAGGAAATATTGCTGTCGCCGGACGGAGCGCCGGTCCTTTCACCCCTGCAAATACCCTTCTGGGAATGGATTGCATCCTACTACCTGTGCACGCCGGGCGAGGTCTACAGGGCTGCCGTCCCCGCCGGACTGAAACCGGAAAGCGAGACCGTTGTTGCCCTGTGCGACGGGGCTGAGGCGCAACAACCGCTCCCTCCCGCAGAACAGGCCGTCCTGGACGCTTTGGGCCAGGAAACCGGCATGACTGTCTCGACGCTTGAGAAAAAGACCGGTCTGCATCGCCTGATCCCCGCGCTCCATTCGCTGGCAAACCGGGGATTGCTCACGCTTGACGAAAAGCCCGGACGGGGATTCATCCCGAAAAAGGAAACCTTCATCCGGCTGGCTCCGGAATATGCCGGAGAAAAAGAAGCCCTGTCCGCGCTCGACCGGCTGCAACGTGCCGGAGCGCAGAAAAAACTCCTGCTGGCCTTTTTGGAGCAGGTGTCGCCGTTTGCATGGCCGGCCGCTCCGGCCGAAATCTCCCGGAAAGAACTGCTGCGCGTGGTCGGCGTCAGGGCACCCGTACTCGACGCACTGCTGAAACGGGGCATCCTGACGGCCTGCGAAAAGGAAACCGGCTTCGACCGGCAGGCGGTTGAAGCCGTACAGCCGCCATACGCGCCGACCGCTTCGCAAGAGGCAGCCTGTGAAGCAATCCGGCAGGTCTTCGCCGCAAAGGACGTGTGCCTGCTGCACGGCGCATCTGCTGGCGATCCGGTGGAGATTGACATGCACCTGCTCGCGGAAACCCTGCAACGGGGCCGGCAGGCGCTGTATCTGCTGCCGGAGGCGGCCCGGGCGGAGCAGGTCGCCGAACGGCTGTCGAGCACGTTCGGCGACCGCCTGCTCCTCTACCTTCCCGGACTTTCCGGCCGCGAACGGGTGAACGTCTGGAACCGCCTGCTGCAGGCCAGACAGCCCCTGCTGGTTGTGGGGCTGCGCACCGCGCTTTTCCTTCCGTTCTCCGGGCTGGGACTTGTCATTGTCGACGACGAACAGGAGCCGGCCTTCCGGCAGTCAGGCGCCGTGCCGCGCTGTCATGCACGCAATGCCGCCCTCATGCTGGCCGCCATGCACGGTGCCAAAACGCTGCTGGCTTCGGCTACGCCTTCGCTGGAATCATACCTGCACACACAGACGGGAAAATACGGACGGGCGCTGTTCCGCCCGCACAACGAAGCGGGCCTTCCCCCGCAGATCTGCCTGGCCGACGTCAAGGACCTGAAACGCCGGAAGCTTATGAAAGACACGCTCTTTTCTCCTCTGTTGAAAAAGAAGATGGACGAGGCGCTGACATGCGGCGAACAGGTGATCCTGTTTCGGAACCGGCGCGGATTCGCTCCGGTGACGGAATGTTCCTCGTGCCACCGGACGCTGCGCTGTCCCCGTTGCGACGTCTCCCTGACCTGGCACAGGCAGGCCGGACAACTGGTCTGTCACTACTGCGGCCATGCGACGCCGCTGCCTGCCCGCTGCCCTTCGTGCGGCGGAGGCGAGATGCAACTGCTCGGTTTCGGCACGGAAAAGGTCGAAGAAGAGATGGCTGCCCTCTTCCCCGGAACGAAAACGGCACGCCTCGACCTCGACACGGCGCATACGCGCAGGGCCTGCGAGCGCATCCTGGACGATTTTGAACAGGGCAGGACGCAGGTGCTGATCGGCACGCAGATGCTTGTCCGGGGGAAGACCTTTGCACATGTCGGCGTAGTGGGCGTGCTGAACGTGGACAGCCAGATGAACGTGCCCGACTTCAGGGCTCACGAACGCACCTTCCAACTGATGATGCGGGTGAGCCGCCTTGCCCGCCGGAACGACCGGCCCGGGACGGTCGTGATACAGACCTCCCAGCCGGAACATCCCCTGTTACAGGCCGTGCTCGCAGCCGACTACGAAACTGCGGCACGCCACCTGCTGAGCGAACGGCAACTCTTCCGCTACCCCCCGTACATCCGGATGATCACCGCTGTTCTGCGCTGCATTGACGAGCAGGCGCTGATACGCTTTTCCGCCGCATATGCCGGGGCCATGCGCGAGACGCTGGGCACATGCGTTCATGGCCCGTTTGCTCCGCCGGTCAACCGCGTGCAGACCATGCACGTTCGCCACATCCTGCTGAAGATCGAACGCTCGCTCACGGTCGCTTCCGTGCGCGAAACGCTGGAGGCCGCCGGCCGCAAAATGCGCTCTTTGCCTGACCACAAACGTGTGAGCATCTATTACGACGTGGACAATTAGCCTTTCGGAACGGGAAACTTCTTTTCGCCGACTGAAGCTGATTGCCTGATTCCGTATTTTTTTTTTGCATAATTTATTTCCAGTCCAATTTTCTTTTCTACATTTGCACAATAAAATGGGTAATACATCACATTCATGTTAAGAAACATAGATAATAGTACGGTCTCCAACCGTTTCATGTGCCTGCCGGGAGATGCACAATCTTCTGACAATAATGGAATTACCCCCCCCCCCATTTACACTATTTAATAATTAAGTACATTCGGGAACACATAGCTTCCTGTTGCTACAAAATAGCAACAGAGAGGCTTTGTGCGCGTTTGCTTTCGATCGAGGAATTTTTATTCACCAATAATAGATAATATGAAAATGTTCAGACTATTTTACGTAATCCTTGCCTTACTGCCGACATGGAGTGGACTTCAAGCCCAGCGAAAAGCAACACAGACAGTAAAAGAACAGGCGCCAACGGACAGCCTGAAACAGTATTACAGAGACCTGGGTATACCCGAAGAGTTGGCCGAAAAACGGGCGCAAACCGTTTGGCGGGGGCAACATGCGCCGCAGACTCGTTCCTCTACCTATAACCCTCTCCCTGTTCCCGGAAGCATTTGGATCGACAGGGATTCGATCACCGGAGCGCCAAATGCCTCCCATGCGCATAACTTTACGCCCGAAGAATTTGTGAAAGACATCTTTGTCAAGGGCGGACGCGAAATTGCCGACGAGGCAATCCGGAATGTGACCCTGATCTCCTCTACCTGGAACGGGAGTCCAAGCACTACCTGGAGCCAACATGGCTATACGGGACCTTTCGGCGGAGATGCCGGTACATGGATATCGGACGATCGTGAACTGCTTTATTTTGATCATGGCGATATCTCAACGATGGTACCTACATGGGACAACCTGGGAACACAACCGTATTTCGGCATTGAAAAAGGATTCCTGCTATCTACCGGAGGAGGATTATACGCTGAAGGAAATTTAGAGGGGAATTCTTTAGATATGGGCTTCGGCGGCATGTTATACACTGATCCGGACTGGCTGATCATAGGCGGCGGATCTGCCCCCAGCCCTGCCGATCCGGATCTGTCTCCTCTTATTTCCGAGCCGTTAATAACCCTCACTTCGCTGGAGTTTGATTTCCGTCCGTTTGTGGATTCCATCTCGTTTAAATTTGTCTTCGCCTCCATAGAATATAAACAGTTTTCGAACTCACCCTACAATGATGCATTCGGTTTCTTTGTCAGCGGGCCGGGATTGATGGACGAATGGGGAAATACAGGCGATACGATTAACATTGCCCGCTATCCGGACGGGGCGCCGATTTCCGTGAATGCTTCCAACTGGGGGTATAGAGGTGGAAACGGTTTTTCCGAATACGATCCGTTGGGAAGTACTCCGGTCAAACTGTCTCCATATTATGTCCTTCCCACTTATAGTCCGGCATATAATGCAATTCGCCCGGAATACCATGTTCCGGTTTATGACGATGTAAACCAGTGGCTAATGGAATACCACGGCCACTCGATTGTACTGACTGCCCGGGCGAAGGTCATCCCGGGCGAATGGTATCACCTGAAACTGGCCGTTGGAAATGCCAGTGACACGAGCCTGGGTTCGGGCGTGTTTCTGCAGGCCGGAAGTCTGGATCTTGGCGCGCCGAAATCCGAAATTCCGCGTCCCTACATCCGTTCGAACTACGATTCGATCTACGGATACAGTTCGCTGTATTCGAATTGCAGCAATCAACTGCAAATTACATTCGACAAACAGGGAGTGTCGGGCTTCATCAAGGTATGGAGCCAGGGCAGCGGCGCGGATTACGTGTACGACAGCGACGGAGGCACCTTTTTCAGGGATACGGTACTGTACCCGTTCTCGGCCACGGATTCGGCGGTGATGATCCGTTTCAAGGTAGCCGAAAACGTGCCCGACGGCAGTTCGCTGTTTTTCTTTTCCCAACTGTCAAGCAGCCCCAAACAGGATACCTCCGAAGTATTCACCCTCTACAGCAAATCAGCCTTTGCCACAGAGCGGTTCTTCCCGTCAACATGGGACCGTCCCGGAACGCTGGAGATTGCCGTGACCGGCGGATCGCCCTACATCCAGCGCAGTATGGACGAGGGAAAGACCTGGGAGTTTGCCCGCGACACGCTCACGGGGAAAGACCAGCCCTTCACACCCCTGCAAATCGACCGGATCACGGATCGGAAAAGCATGTACATCCTCTACCGCGAACCCAATACATGCTGTTCGTTTGATTCCATCCACATGGCCGTACCGGACATCGTGCCGCCGAATATCCGGCGGAAGGTCTTCATCCCCGAAATTCCAGGAGCCGCCACGCTGCCGGGGGCGGGCATGCACCATGTGCGCAGCACGGACGATTTTGTCTTTACCGTGATTCCGCATCCGGAAAACGCGAACTGGATCCTGAGCGTCAAAACCCTGCGGGATCCTATCGGCGACGACGACGGCGTGATCATCACGCCCAATCCGGATGGCAGCTATACGGTCAGAGTGCTCCGGGTGCAGGAAGACCTCCATTTCGTTGTGAATTTCAGCGCTTCACTGGTGGGCAACGAACCGGTCGATCCCGTCACGCTCCGGGTCGACGGCAATCTGCTGCATGTCGGTACACACCGGGCCGGAGAAATACACGTATACTCAATTTCCGGCGCGCTGATACAGACCGCAACCCCGAAGGTCGGCGAAACAGTAACCTTCCGTTTGCCGAAAGGCTTCTTTCCGGTGACTGCCGGCGGCAAAACCTACAAGGTAATCATCCGGTGAAACAGGTAAATCTGTCGGGAAAGAACAGGGCATAACGCAAAAAACTCCCCCACTTTTGGAAGCAGGGGAGTTTTTTTTACATCCGGGCTTATCCCCCTCGCCGACAGGGCCGCCTGGCCCTTGCTGTGGCCGACACACCGCTGTGCATTACATCAGGCGCCCGACATGCACCTGTTCAGGCGTCCGGTATGCATTATTAACGGAAACGGCCTGACTGCCTGCGTTGAGGCTGCCCGACGGATCATGCGCAACATGAGTTCGTAACCGAAAACTTCCGGTTTGGAGCTTGCGGAATCCGTACAGGATCCGTACAGGATACGTTGGAGATTTTCTTGATGTGTATTAACGTGAGTTCGATGTAAGAAAAAGGCAAAAAAGAACAGGAAAAGAGATAAGATATTCGTATCTTTATATCCTAAAAATCAAATAAGTACGAACTGAAAACCGTATCTCTTACGGATACAAACTCAAACACCTCAGGAACCTGAAGGCGTTTGATACTCCATATGTATAAATCGAAAATCCATTTATGTATGCTTTACAGTTCCACATATCGGAGCTTATCAGTTCCACATACCGGAGCTTACCGGTTCTGCATACCGGAACTTACCAGTTCCGTATACCGGAGCTTACCAGTTCCGTATCGCGGAAGTTACCGGTTCCACTTTGCAGCAGATCGCTTAGGTCGAACTCACGTTGTATTAAGGCACGATGATTAATTTTGCGTTAACGGTTCAAGGAAACAGCAAAACGGCTGCATCTTTTTTGAGGCGCTGTCGTCACGGAGAAAAAGTCATGCTTGCGCGACAGGCTTATGCGCATGAAGGCATTTCAAAGGGCAGTACCCTGAAATGCAACCCATACTCCCAGGGTCAACGCATTAAAAAAGAGATAAAAGTAAGGACATCAACAGGTTTCAATGTTACATACGGATGATTTTTTGCTTTTCAGCATTATATATCTACTCAAAGGCTGTAACTTTG
>JAISMO010000022.1 GCA_031276675.1 Tannerella sp. | reverse complement strand
CCCTGCGGTAAATATCATACGCTAATCAATTATAAACGTGCTATGTAATCCTTAACTTGATGACATTGAGCTGAAGCAGACGGCAATGAAAGAGAATTGGGCTAAAGCCCGTGCGGAACGGTGTGCATCGGCGGTCTGCACGGGCTTTGGCCGGATTTCTTTTTATCCTGCTGTCCGCTGCGGCGACTTTCCGGTTCCTTTCTTCCCGTTGTCCGTTTTGTCCCCTTTTGTCTCTTTTCTTTCCGGCGGCGCGCCATGTAATCCTTCACTTGACGACATTGATTTTTCATCCCTCATCCCTAACCGCTAACCGCTAACCACTTGTTATAGTACCGGAGATTTTTGTACATTTGTGAGCGCAACCGGGTATGTAAACGGTTGTATAATCCGTATCAGATATGATCCAGTTTGAAAAAATATTTTCCTCCGGCGTGACGACTTTCGTCCTGCTGATGCTGTATGCCACGGGACTGGCAACGGCTACTTTCCTCGAAAAGGCATACGGGACCATGCTTGCCAAAGTAGCCGTCTATTATTCACCTCTGTTTTTTCTGCTCCAGGCTTTACTGGTTGCGAATTTCGTGGCGGTGGCGCTGAAACGTCGCCTGCTTCAATTCCGGCGATGGGGACTGTTGCTGGTGCACGGTTCCTTTATAATTATCCTCCTGGGTGCACTGGTCACCCATATTTTTGGTCGGGAAGGGATGCTGCATCTGCGGGAAGGACAGGCCGGCAACCAGATGGAAGTGCATACGAATCGCGGTCATGCGGTGCGCGAGTTGCCGTTCCGAATGGAACTGGTGAAATTCACGCTCACACGCTATCCGGGTTCCATGAGTCCGTCGTCCTACGAAAGCGACGTGCGGGTGTATGTGGACGGCGACACCCTGCGCCGAACGGTCTATATGAACCATGTGCTGGATGTAAAGGGTTATCGTTTCTATCAGGCGTCGTTCGATACCGACGAGCGGGGAACCGTTCTGTCCGTGAACAGAGACGTGGCCGGCCGGAACCTTACTTACGCGGGCTATCTGTTGCTGCTGGCCGGCTGCATGGCCTGTCTGACGGGGAAAAACGGACGTATCCGCACGCTGTACAGGCTGCTGAATACCCGCAAACACACTTCCGGGCTGTTTGCCCTCATTGGACTGCTGGCCTGTTCTTGCTTCGCAAGTGCGCAGACGGAAGCCGGTTCCATGATGGATGCCGTGCAGCAGCACGCCGTCGCTCCCGCACACGCGCAGCGGTTTGGCTCCCTGCCGGTTCAGTCCTCGAACGGCCGCATCGTCCCGGTCAATACCTTTTCGTCCGAGATACTGCGCAAACTGCACAGGGATGCGACATTCGGAAGTCTGAATGCCGACGGCTTCCTGCTGAGCGTCCTGGCCCTGCCGGAGATGTGGATGCGCGTTCCGCTGATTGCCGTGTCGAGCCGCGAACTTGCGTACTTTTTCGACCTGACGCACGGTCACTGTTCCTATATGGAAGCCTTTCACGCCGACGGCAGCTACAAGTTGCAGCGCAAGCTGGAGGAAGCGTACCGGAAAATGCCGGCTGAACGAAATGCGTTTGACAAGGATATTATCAAATTAGACGAACAGATCAATATTTTCCATCAGTTGCTGAACGGACAGCGGCTCAATCTGTTTCCGAAAATCGACGATCCGCACCGGAAATGGTATGCCCCGGGCGATGATCTGTCCGGTTACAGCGGTCAGGATTCCATGTTCGTGTCGCAGATTTTTGAAAGCTATCTGTCCGATGTTCGGGACGCCATCCGGTCGGGCGACTGGAGCAGGGCCGACGAGACGCTGGACATGATTTCCACGTATCAGCGGGCGAGGAGCAAAGCCGCCGGAATCGAAATAGAGGAAGACCGGCTTGCACTGGAATTGAAATACAACCGGCTGGAGGTCTTCCGCCGGTGTAGGATCGGCTATCTGTCGCTGGGCGGACTGCTGCTGATCAGTTCGTTTGTCCTGTTCTATCGCGACCGGCGCCGGACAAAATGGATCATCCGTCTGCTGGCTGCCGGCGTACTGGCCGTCTTTCTTTTTCACATGCTGGGCATGGGTATGCGCTGGCGAATTGGCGGCTATGCACCGTGGAGCAATTCGTATGAAACCATGGTCTACGTGGCATGGGCAACCGTTTCCGGCGGATGGGTGTTCATGCGACGCAGCCCCGTCACGTTTGCCCTGGCAACGCTGTTTGCCGGCGTCATCCTGTTTGTGTCGGAACTGAGCTGGATGGATCCGCAAATCAATCCGCTGGCGCCCGTCCTCAAATCCCCGTGGTTGATGTTTCACGTGGCCATCCTGATGGCGGCGTACGGTTTTTTCGGCATCGGTTTTCTCATCGGCCTGACGAACCTGGTCACGATGAGCCTTATCCGAAAATCGCGCCTGAACGTTCACACGCCTTCACTCCGGGAATTGAGCATCATCAATGAACTGTCCCTGCTCATCGGATTGATATTGATGACCGTCGGCACGTTTATGGGCGCCGTGTGGGCAAACGAATCGTGGGGGCGTTACTGGGGCTGGGACCCGAAAGAGACGTGGGCGCTGATTACCATTGTGACATACGTGCTGGTCACGCATCTCCATCTGATGCCGAAGTGGTATAACCTGTGGCTGTTCAATCTGTCTTCGGTGGCGGCGTTTGCCTCGGTGCTGATGACGTACTTCGGAGTGAATTATTTCCTGAGCGGAATGCATTCATACGGACAAAACGAGGCCCTTCACGGTGTCTTCGGCTATTTGTACGCCACCCTATTGCTGGTTGTGATTTCGGCGCTGTGCTCGCGGAAAGGGAAAGCGCTGAAATATTAGTGATTAGTGGTTAGTGGTTAGTGATGAGCGGTTAGTGATGAGCGGTTACTGATTTCATATCATTAACCACTAACCGCTAACCACTAACCGCTAACTCCGTTATTCGTAAATCAGCGTGAAAAGCTGTTCGGGGGCAAACAGTTCATTGGCGATGTCCTGTAACTGACTTGCGGTTACGGCATTTACTTTGGCGAACAGCTCCGGAAGCCGTTCATAGCGGTCCTGGTGCAGGAACGATTTCCCCAGTCCGAGAAAAAGATTTTCCCTGTGGTCACTTGATATGCCCAATTGTCCGATCATCTGTTTTTTGGCTGCGAACAGCCGGAAGTCGCTCAACCTGTTTTCCCGCAAGCGGCGGAGTTCGTTTTCCGCCAATCGGGTGACCCGTTCTCTGTTTTTCGGATCCGTACCGAAATAGACGGAACACCAACCGGTATCCGTATATGCCGTGACGCCGGATTCTACATGATACACCAGTCCGCATTTTTCACGCAGCGAGACATTCAGCCGGCTGTTCATGCCCGGTCCGCCCAAAATATTGTTCAGCAGACACAGGGAGATACGCCTCGCATCGTACATGTCGAAAGCCCGTCCGCCAATCAGCACGTGCGACTGGTGAGTCTTTTTCCTCCTCAGGCAGGGAAATGGCCGGAGAAGCGCCGGACGCGGTTTTTCCCGGTGACCGGCCGGGGCATGAGCAGGGAGGTCCGACAAATATTTTTCCACCAGGCGCACGATGCGTTTAAAGTCAACGTTTCCCGTGGAGAAGAACACCATATTTCCCGCAGTGTAATGACGACGGACAAACTCGTGTGCCGACTCGCTTCCGAACGAACAGAGCGAATGTCGGTTTCCCAGAATGTGATGTCCCAGCGGATGCCCTTCAAAAAGCATGTTTTCAAACTCGTCGAAAATCAGTTCGGAGGGATTGTCTTCATACGACCGGATCTCGTCCAGAATCACGTCCCGTTCCTTTGCTATCTCACGGGCGGGAAATCGGGAATGAATCACCAGATCGGCAATCAGTTCCACCGCCCGCTCGCAGTTTTCGGCCATAAAGACGGCATAAACAAACGTTTCCTCCTTGGAGGTACAGGCATTCAGTTCGCCGCCGACATACTCCATTCGATTCAGGATATGCCAGGCTTTGCGCTTTTGCGTCCCCTTGAACAGCATGTGTTCGACGAAATGCGCCAACCCGAATTCGTCCGGCCGTTCGTCACGTGTACCGGCATTGATGGCCAGTCCACAGTAAGCAACCGGCGAGGAGGTCGGCAGATGAATCATCCGCAGTCCGTTCGGAAGTGTATGTAAAAAACAGTCTTCTGTCATGTTTTTTCTGTTGTTGAAGAGGCAAAAGTAGTATAATTTTCAGTTTTGCAGACCGTTCACGAAGGTGAAATGTAATGCCGGATGATTTTGCAAATCAAAAGTAAAAATCTACTTTTGAGGCGCAGAATCTTATTCTAAAACAAAATATGAATAGCTGCAATATTACCTGATTGAAGAAAAACAAGTGAATTTACAACGAAAAGACACAGTCGGATGAATTTATTAATTCTAGAACAGCATGTTCCGGCGGGATGGGCTGTCGCGCCAAACGGAAAGCATACCGGAAGCAACCAGGAATGGCATATGCTGTATGTGGGTTATATGGAGCATTACCGGAAAGAGGATAAAGAACGCCGTGAATGTAAACGGTGCGGAAGTTACATGAAAAAATCAGTTTAAAGAACCGTGGATCATCATCAAACAAAAATGTCATGATTTCCGAAACTGAGATCATAGAAGGTCTCAAAGCAGGCAGGGACGGGGCGTACAGATACATTTACGAACATTTATACAAAATGCTCTGCACGGTGGCCTGTGAACTGGTGAACGACCGGTTCGTGGCGGAAATGGCGGTCAGCGACACCATTTTCGCCCTCTGGCAAAACCGCCGGTCGCTGACGATCCATACCTCGCTCCGCAGTTACCTGATCAGGGCTGTCCGCAACCGTTGCCTGAACTTTCTGGCACAAGCCGAACGCCAAATTTCCCTGTCGAAGCTGCACGACTTCTCCGAAGCGGAATACATACGAAATGAAGCACATTCGGAAACTCCGCTGACGGACCTGATAGAAAAGGAACTGGATATAAAAATCAATGCCTGCATCGAATCGCTGCCACCGCAGACCCGCCGGATTTTTTGCCTGAGCCGCTTCAAAAAACTGAAATACGGAGACATTGCCGCGCAGACGGGCGTATCCGTCGATGTCGTCAAATATCATATCAAATCCGCACTGACTCGTTTACGGGCTGAATTGCGGAACTATCTGCTCCCGCTGCTTGTTTTTTTTCTGTCGCGTTGAAAAAAAAAAAATCATTTCCCGTTTACCCGAAATGCCGTTTCGTTTGTCTTATTAAAAACAGGAAATGAATTGATATGCAAAACCGGGAAAATGAATACGGGATGAATCTGTTCATCGACAGTCTGACGGACGCAGCTTCCGAAGAAGCGGAGGCGCAGCTGGCTGCCTGGCGCGGCGCATCGGCGGCCAATGAACGCCGTTATGCAGAGATGAAAAGGATTTGGGATGCGTTGAGCCTGTCCGTCCGCGACGAACGGTTCGACGCGCAACAGGCATACAGGGTGTTCAGGGTGCGCGTGCAGGCCGAAACCGGCCGGGCAGAAAAACCGCGGGCCGGGCGCCGCCTGTCGATCCGCCGCGTGGCTGCCGTAGCCGCCATCCTGATGCCGTTCCTGTTTTTGAGCTATTTCGCCGGCCGCTACCGGCCGGTAGCCTCGGAAGAAACGCCGCTGACGGAAATATCCGCGCCGAACGGTTCGAAAACGCAGATAAAGCTGCCGGACGGAAGCGTCGTCTGGCTGAACGCGGGTTCACGGATGCAGTACGGTTCCGGTTTCGGAAAAACGGACCGCACGTGCATCCTGTCGGGCGAGGCGTATCTGGAAGTGGAGAAAAATGCCGCTCTGCCCTTTGTCGTAAAAATAGACGCGGTCACGGTGAAAGTGCTGGGTACGCGCTTCAACGTGCAGGCATACGACGACGACGACGAAATTGCGGTTTCCCTGCTGGAGGGAAACGTGGAAATGCACGTGAACAACGTGAAAACCATCCATCTGGAACCCGGACAAATGGCAGGCTACCGGAAAACAACCGGGGAAGTCGGCATTTCGCCCTTTGCGACGGAAGGCGCGCCGGACTGGAAAAACAACCGTCTTGTCTTCGACGGCGAAACGTTTGAGCAGATTGCCCGTATGCTGGAACGCCGTTTCAACGTAAAAATAGCGGTTCACAGCGACCGCATCAAAAAGTTCCGCTTTGCAGGAGAGTTCGTCAGGAACGAAACCGTCGGACAAATTTTCAGCGTCATGGCTTCCGGCGGCAAATTCCGGTACCGGATGAACGGAAATGTGATCGAAGTGTATTAATCTTTAATGTCTAAATTGAGCGCCTATGGAAAAGGAAAGCAAATAAACCGGCAACAAACGCATGAATACCGTGCGCGGGGCAGCCGGGTGTATTGACACAGCAGTTATTTCTTCCGGATGTCATTCAATCTTTAACTATCCGTCAATGCACACAATCATACCGCATGCAGTATAAAAAGCACACCGGAACATGTATCGCCATCTTCCGGTTCAGAGAGAACTAATTTAAATTTTAATCTTTCAATCAGAAACAAATGTATAATCAAAATCTGTGTAACCGACCTTTGTGTCGAAGCAATTATGTAAAAAAAGTTTTGGCGGTCATGAAAATGACAGTCGTATGTATATGTACCGGTATTGTTACGCTCTCTGCTTCCGTCCATTCGCAGGAAGCGAAAGTATCCATTCAGTTGCAAAACAAGCCGGTAAACGAGGTTTTTGCCGCCATCAGGGCGCAGACATCCTATTCATTCTGGTTTGATACGGGGGACGTTGACCTGGAGCAGCTTGTTAGCGTCAGTGTAGAAAACGAACCTGTGATATCGGCGCTCTCGCAGGCGCTGAAGAATCAGGCTGTGGATTTCAACATTCTCGGCAGCCATATCATTATCGCCCCCAAAGGCACATTTCACGCCTCCGTCGTCCAGCAGGACAGACGCGTCGCCGGCACGGTCGTCGACCCAAGCGGCGCTCCGGTCATCGGGGCGAATGTGATAGAGAAAGGCACGGCAGCGAACGGAACCGTTACCGATGTGGACGGAAATTTCAGCCTGAACGTGAAGGATAATGCCGTGCTGCAAATCTCCTTTGTCGGATATATCACGCAGGATATCAATGTGTTATCCGCATGGGGGGGGGGGGTAAACAACTGTTAATTACGCTATTGGAGGACTCCCGGGCGCTGGAAGAAGTGGTGGTGGTAGCATACGGCACGCAGAAAAAAGCTACCCTGACAGGTTCCATTTCCAATATCACCACCACCGACTTGAAACAGAGTCCGACGGCAAACCTGACCAATGCGCTCGCCGGACGGCTGCCGGGGCTGATCACCACGCAGTTTGGCGGCGGAGAAACCGGAGCGGACTTTTCCGAAATTATTATCCGCGGCTTGAGTACATACGGCGACCGGTCGCCGATAGTGATTGTCGACGGTGTAGAACGCGACATGAGATACTGGTCGGCCGAAGAGATAGAATCGTTCACCATCCTGAAGGATGCCTCCTCTACCGCTGCTTATGGCGTACGCGGGGCAAACGGCGTTATTATCATCAACACCAAGCGGGGCAAGAATCAGGAAAAAGTCAACATAAGCCTGAAAATGGCTGCCGGCTCCATGCAGCAAATTCGTTTTCCTGAATTTCTCGGTTCGGCCGACTATGCCATGCTTTACAACGAAGCCCGAATAAATGAAGGCTTGCCGCCGGATTCCAGAGAACTGTTTTCGCAGGAAGCCATCAACAACTTTCGTATTGCCAAAGGCGACAATTCAGATAGACTGGGTTATAACTGGGATTATTTCGACTATGCCTTCAAGCCCGGCAATCGACAGGAATACAGCCTGTCGCTACGCGGCGGGACGGAGCGTGCCCGCTACTACGTCATGGCCGGCTATTACAACGAAAATGGCAACTACAAGCATGTAGACCTGACGCAATATGATGCGCAGGCTGTGCTCAAGCGTTATAATTTTCGTACCAACGTAGATATTGATATAAACAAAAACTTTTATGCCCGTCTGGACTTGGGCGCATTGCTGGCCGACCATACCTCGCCGGGCACCAACGGCGACAAAATCATGAGTTTGTGTTACACGCAGCCGCCATATCTGCCCATCGTTCTTCCGGAAAATGGCAATCCGCAGAACGAAGAGTTTGTACAGCGAAATCCCTATGGATTACTGTATGGAGATTATCTGCACCGGCGCAACATATTGGGTGAACTGTCGCGAACAGGGTACATACAGGATAAAAGAACGTATGTCACCAGTACCTTTGCCTTGGGACACAGACTGGATTTCATCACGGAAGGTCTCAAAATAGAAGCCTCTTTTTCGTACGACGCCAATGAACAGTCTGCTGTTGACCGGCAAATACCGGGTTATGACGAAGGTTACAGACACTTCGGCGGATACGCCACATTCCGGCCGGGAAGCGGTGACTTTGGCACGTACTACATCACGAACGGCCCTAATTATGACGGTGTATATGTTTTGGGAAACAGAGACTTGTCGGAAGACCGGACCATGAGTAACGGATACGGTTCCTGGGCGTCGGAAAGCAAGGTATACTACCAGTTAAAACTGGATTACGACCATTCTTTCGATCAACATCAGGTAACCGGCCTCCTGTTGTTCAACCGTTCGTCCAGGGTAAACTTCAACCAAGTGCCCTACCGTTACCAGGGCATAGCCGGCCGTCTCACCTATAATTATGTTTCCCGGTACCTGGCTGAACTGAATATGGGTTACAACGGTTCCGAAAATTTCGCCAAAGGAAAAAGATACGGATTCTTTCCCGCCGCCTCCATCGGATGGATTCTTTCAAACGAATCCTTCATGAGCGAGACGAAAGACTGGCTGTCCATGATGAAACTGAGAGCTTCTCTCGGATTTGTCGGCAGTGACAAGCTGGCGACGGGCCGTTTTTCATATCTCCAGTTTTTCAATTATAATTATTCCTATTATTTCGGAGAAAATGATTTCAGCAATGCAGCTGCTCAGGGTATCACCGAAGGAAATTTCGCCAATCCTGATTTGACGTGGGAAAAGGCAAGAAAATTAAATGTCGGTCTGGATGTTTCGGCGTTCAACGGAAACCTGACTCTTGCCGCCGACTATTTCTTTGAACACCGTTACGATATCATCACCTCCCTGGGCGCCAACAATGTGGGATTTCCCGCCTATGTCGGAAAAAGCGCACCCATGATCAATTCCGGAATTGTAGACAATCAGGGTGTCGATTTTGAAATCGGGTGGCGCCAGCGAATCGGAAATGATTTCGTTTTCTACGTCAAGCCCAACTTTACGTTTGCACGCAATAAAATCGTATTTATGAACGAAATCTCACGCGATTTCGAATGGCGAAAATATACGGGCAAACCGGTCGGAGAGCATCTGGTTTTTATCGTTGATCATTTGGTCTACGACCAGGCAGAAGCAGACAGGCTGAACGCCATGAACAACGGCGACGGTTTTCAACCCTGGGGTGCATTATACCCCGGCGACGCAGTGTACAGGGACCTGGATGGAGACGGGAAAATCACAGACTTGAACGACCGTACCGGCATGGGTTATCCGAGAATCCCGGAAATCCAGTTTGGTATTCCTGCCGGAATTCAGTACAGGGGATTGGACTTTAGCATCATGTTCCAGGGTTCTGCACGGACGAGTGTGGCCTTGACGGGAAGAGCGGCGGCGGATTTCCCGCTTTTTGAAGACGATCAGGTAGGCAAAGTCAAACCGATGCACATGGAACGCTGGACGGAAGCAACCAGAGATATGGCCACTTATCCGAGGCTGACCGTAGGCAGAAATGACAACAACAAGAACGTAAACAGCAGTCTGTTCCTGTATGATGCCAAATACCTGCGACTGAAAAACCTGGAGATCGGTTATACTTTACCCAAACGGTATATCCGTTTTGCCGGTCTGCAAAATATCCGGATCTATGCGCAGGGGATGAACCTGCTGACATTTGACGGATTGGACAAGGTCGGCGTTGACCCTGAACACAGGGAAGGTGAAACATGGTATCCAATACAGCGCACCTTTAATTTTGGAATCGATATTACGTATTAATCAAAAAAAAAGCAATGAACAAGTTAATGGTTTTATTATTGACGGTCATCTGTTTACTGTCTTCCTGCGAAGATGATTTTCTTGACAGAATACCGGACGACCAACTGACGGAAATGGATGTTTTCACCAGATACGACAAGGTAGACGGATTGGTCACAGCATTATATGACATATCCAAACCGAGCAATCGTCCGCTCGTGTTTCTGGAGCATTTTTCCGCATCTGCAATAACGGACGAATGTAGTGGAAGTGGCGTTGAAGGGGCTATTCCTCATCAATTCCATGTGGGCAACTGGGGGCCGTGGGGCATGCCCGACAGAACAAACCCCAGTGCCTGGTGGGCAGGCATATATACAAGAATCAGAGCCGCAAATGTTATTCTGGAAGGAGTGGAAAAATACAACACTCCGGACAATCCGCGGATAGGACATGCGGGCGATTTGCGCAAGCGCACCGGAGAAGTATATTATTATCGAGCTTATCTGCACTGGCTGTTGCTCAGGGAATATGGCGAAATCGTATATGTTGACCGAGTGATTAATCCTCAGGATGAAATGAATCTGCAACAGATTTCCGTTCACGAAGCGGTAGAAAGAATCTGTGCGGACGCTGATTCCGCATTCAGTCGGGTAGACCCGTTCAATCCCGGAGATCAGAATTTCGGACGTGTCGACAAGGGAACCTGTCTGGGATTAAAAGCGCTGACACGCTGGTATGCGGCGACTCCCATGTGGAACGGAGGCAATTTCCCCGGCGATACCCGTATTTTTAAATCGGAATATGCATATAATGTGAATCGCTGGGAAGAAGCAAAAAAAGCAGCCAGGGCTGTGCTTGACCTGAAAAAGAATGACGGTACTCCGCGTTATGCGTTGTATACCAAATATGATGCGGACAATTTTCAGGACATCAACGGGGAAATATCAAACGACGGCAGGGTGCAACAGCGGTTATGGCAGCTCAACTATGACATGGATGCCATCAAAAGTGAATGGATCATGTTTGTCACAAGGGATTTACATTCCGGATGGAGTGGCGACATGCTGCCTCCCTCGCTGGGTGGTCCTTCCCGTCAGCGTCCGGTCCAGGAGCAGGTAGATGAATATGAAATCATCATTGACGGATACGGTTATCCTGTATACAGTGACAAGGCAAAAGGTGTTTATGATGATGGAAATCCGTACATCAGCCGGGACCCGCGTTTTTACAGAGATATTGTTTATCATGGCAGCCGTTTCAGTGGACAGTTGATTGATCTGGCGGAAGGAGACGATGCCCTGGCAGGAAACTACCAGGGGAATGCATCGCACACGGGATACTATCTGCGTAAATTCATCAAGGAAGGCTGGAACAGAAGTTCGGGAGGTCATCAAATACATGGTCCGGCCATTCTCAGACTGCCCGCAATCATTTATATGTATGCGGAAGCGGTTAACAACACGACGGGTCCGAATGAAGAAATATACGATTTGATCAATCAGGTTCGCGCCCGCTCTTTCATGGCTCCCATGCCTCCGGAGGTGAAGGCGGATAAAACCTTAATGAATGAATATATTCAACGTGAACGGCGTGTGGAACTTTTCTACGAAAATGAAAGAATCTGGCGTTGCCGACTCTATCTTGAACCGGATGACGCTGTTGAAATGGCGAAGGAAACGGCCTACCGGGATGCCAGCAACTGGCCTTATCCCAAAACGCAGCGGATGGTACACGGAATGAAACCCGTGGAAGACCCTGGCGGTAAAATAGAAGTGAACGGCAAAAAATACAGAATGGAACGATTCAGAGCTGAAGAGCGGATATTCGTATCGCCCCGTCACTATCTGTTTCCTCTGATGGATGATGAATTGAAACGTTGTCCCGAACTGAAACAAAATCCGGGATGGTAAAGTATGCGTGACTTTATCCGAAAACAGTTGGGCCGGGATCCTGTTCCGGCTCAACTGTTTTATGGACTCTGCAATAATGTATTGTAAGTTCAATTGGTAACTCATGTTACGCATCTCCGTCGGGCAGCCTCGATGCAGCAGGCAATCAGGCTGTCCCTTTTATAATGCACAGCGGCAGGCCTCCAGTGCACAGGTGAACCC
>JAISMO010000013.1 GCA_031276675.1 Tannerella sp. | reverse complement strand
ATGCATTGTTATACTTCGCGCGGCATGGTTTTGTGCATGGTGCAGTCCGATAAAAATACCATCGAGGACGGCATGTCGTCCTTCCGGAACCCGGAAGGTCAGAATCTGCTCCGGATTCCAGCCGGGGGGGAACAGGAAAGTCAAGCCGTCTCCCCGGGAACTTTTATCGAACCGTGCCATGCACAAAAGCGTACCGCGCGAAGTATAACTCTTTGGAGTGTCAACTTTTTCTATCGAAAGACATAGCACCTCAAAAAAAGAAATAGCTGTAAATGCCAAAATGGAGACGAGGTAAAACGGCCGTATTTTCACTTTCAGGGGAAAAAAAAATCGACAGTCACGCATGTTCGCGCAACTGTCGATTTTTTTACAAAACAGGCAGTCTCTTACCTGGCTTCAATCCCAAGCAGTTCCACTTCAAATTCAAGCATACTGTTGGGTTTGATCATCTGTCCGGCGCCCTGCGAACCGTAACCCAGTTCCGAAGGTATCCATACCTGATATTTGGAACCGATCGGCATCAGCTGCAACAGTTCTGCCCAGCCCGGAATGACGCCGGTTACGGGGAAGGTGGCCGGTTCGCCGCGCTGTACCGAACTGTCAAACACCGTTCCGTCCAATAATTTACCGGTATAATGGACCTTCACCTGATCTTCGGAAGTCGGTATTGCACCCTCGCCCTGTTTGAGCACTTTGTATTGCAGGCCCGATTCGGTTGTAATCACACCTTCTGCAGTCCTGTTTGCTGTCAGGAAACGGTCTCCCTTTTCCTTTTCAACCTCGGCTTCCTTCTGCTGGATGTTCGTCAGGAAAGACTGAATATAGGCTTGGGCCGCTTCCGCCGTCATCGCCAGCGCGGTATCGCCGTCCATCGCGTGCAGGAATCCTTCCTTCAGCGCTTCCAGGTTGGTCTCGCCTCCGGGGAAATTTTTCATGCTTTCGCGCAAACCGCTTCCGTAACTGACGCCGATCGAATAACAGACCGTGTCTGTCACTGTCGCCAGCGCGTGGGGAGCGTAAGGAGTTGCCGCCGAAACGGTATCCGTCGCATTTTTTGTCGTGCGGCAGGAAGCCATGAGTGTCATCGCAACTGCCGCGACTATCCACAGACTGTATTTTTTCATCTCCGGACAGGCCATTACTCTTTTACAATCTCCAGCAGTTCCACTTCAAAGTCAAGCGTGCTGTTGGGTTTAATCATCTGTCCGGCGCCCTGCGCACCGTAGCCCAGTTCCGAAGGTATCCATACCTGATACTTGGAGCCGACCGGCATGATTTGCAATACTTCCGTCCAGCCGGGTATCACGCCGGTTACGGGGAAGGTGACCGGTTCGCCGCGCTGTATCGAACTGTCGAATACCGTTCCGTCAAGTAACTTGCCGGTGTAATGCACCTTGACCTTGTCGCCGGTTGTGGGTTTTGCGCCGGTACCCTCTGTGATCACCTTGTATTGCAGGCCGCTCTCGGTCGTAATCACGCCCTCCTTGCTCTTGTTGGCCGAGAGGAAGGCATCTCCTTCCGCTTTGGTCGCTTCACTTTCCTTGGCCTGTTGGGCCATCATGTATTGCTGAATAAACGCCTGAGCGTCATTCACCCCTATTTTCAAAGAGCCGGTGTCGCCCTTGATCGCCGTGATAAATCCGGCTACGAGCGCATCCACATTGGCAGGCCCGCCGGGAAATGTTTCCATATTTGACCCCAAACCATTCCCGTAGTTTATGCCGATCGCATAACAAACACTGTCGACAGCCGTTGTCAGGCTTACGTTCGTATTCACTCTTTGGCCACACGAAATGACCGTCAATCCCATTACGGCAATGCATATCATTGCCTTTACATTTGCTTTTTTCATCTTTTTCATTTTAAAAATGTTATTTACTCTGTTTATATAATATTCAATAGTTCCAGGTCAAAAACCAGCGTGCTGTCGGGTTCGATCATCCGGCCGGCGCCCTGTTTGCCGTATGCCAGTTCGGAGGGAATGAACAGCCGCCATTTGGCGCCCGTTTCCATCCGCTGCAATGCTTCTACCCATCCGGGAATGACTTGCGAGACGTCGAAAACCGCCGGTTCGCCACGCTGTACGGAACTGTCAAACACGATGCCGTTGATCAGCGTTCCGTGATAGTGACACCTGACCTTGTCCGATGCTTTCGGCTTCGCTCCGTTTCCTTTTTTCAACACTTCATACTGCAAACCGCTCGGCAATTCCACCACGCCGGCTTTTTCCCGGTTAATCCGCAGAAATTCGGCGCCGGCCTGTTTGTTAAGCATAGACTTGTCGTCCTGGAGTTTCACAAAATAATCATTGATTATCTCCTTGGCTTCCCGGTAATCAATTGCCGGTTGAACATTTGACAGAACATCGTTCATTCCCTTCATGAAGTCCGTAACATTCACGGCCTTGATGCCTGAAGTACGGAAATTGTTCCCGATGCTCAAACCAAGTGCGTAACTTATTTTATCCATTCATGTATCATTGTTTGTCTAAACAAATTAGCGCGCAAAGATAATACATAATTCATGATGTCGACAGGTATTTACATTTTTTTTTCGGAATGTGCAATCTTTCTCCGGATTCGTATAAACTCCAGTGCGGATGATACGGTAAAAAATAAAAGGTTTCTCCGGCACTGCTGTTTGTCTGCCTCCGGGACGGGAAACACACAGGAAGCGTGCCTGAAATTCATCAGAGTTCGTCGTCGTTTACAAAATATTCTTCATCTTTAGCGCCCAGCTGGATGTATTCATGCAGCAGTTTGGAGAGTTCCCCGTTCTGCGTTGTCTTATCCAGCGACAGGAGATATTCCCAACCATTCTTCACTCTGCGGCACAATTCAAGTATGGATTCACAGCCGGCTTTTATAAACAGTTCCCGGATTTCTTCGTCGTCAATAATGTCCGAATTGGCCAGTGTACGCAGGTCGTCAATGGCCAGATAGGTTTTGTCCTTCTTTTGCAGGCCGGTCAGCGCTTCGAGTTTTTTACCTTCGGGCGTACCGCTGTGCGTGATAATCAGGAACGTGCGAATCACCAGTATGCCATCGACATAGGTTGCCGCAAAGTAACCTATTTTCAAATCTTCGTAGAAACATTCTATCAGGTATTGATTTTTTCCGGTGGAAATGATTCTGCGTTTATCCATAAAGGTCCTGGAAATGATCAGTAACACGACGGAGGGGTATGAACAGTATGCGCGTTGCATAATCCGGTCAATGGCGTGTTGCTGGATATATACGGGGGCTTTCTCGCCGGCTTTTGCCCCGGGAATTTTCAAGTATCGCAACGGCGCTTCTGCCGGTATGAAGGTGGATTGGTCGAAGTCATGAACGATCTCTCCAACCTGGCATACCAGGCGCTTTTCTTCGCCTATTTTCACCTGTCGCACCTCCAGCGGCCTGGTAGCTATGGTCACCAGTTGATATTTCAGGCTCTCGCTATTTTCGGGCAGGCGCTCCGTATGGATGACCTTGTCGTAGACGAACGTGTAGAGGCAGCGCTTGTTTAAATCATTTAAAGCGCTGCAAATGCACGAAATAATTTGCGTCGTATAATAGAGATATTCCTCGTATCGTCTGTCCGAACAGGCATGAAAGGCGTCGAATTTTTCTTTTCCCTTAAACAGCAAGTCTTTCGTAAAGCATATGGTTTCTATTGGATAGATGTATTGATAATAATCGGACAGAGAAACTTTTTTGTCACCTTCGGAAAACAAATTCAGGGTATTGGATTTCATTTCGTCATTGATGTAGGTGTACAGCATTTTCACAAACCGTTTCGTGATTTTTTCTCCTTTCGCTACCCTGATTTTGAACGGCCCGCCCCGGAGTCCATAGATTATTTCCATGACCGGTTTGGGAAGTATATGCTGCCAGGAGGCGTCGCCTATGACTGTGCAGTAGTAGCGCAGTTTCTGCATGTACACATTCTTGCGCTGTGCCGCCTGCAGCTTGTGTTGCGCGTGTATGTTTACTTTCTTTTTGGCCATTTGGACGGGGGATTAACGGTTGTCGATACTGTTACTTCCTGCTTGCGTCAAGGAGGAGGACAGCGCTGTTTCGAATGCATCCAGTTTTGTTTTTTCTCCGGCCAGCAGCAGGGTATCGCCTTCGCGGAAGACGAACGATGCCGGGATGCCGGCCCATGCCGTGCCTTCACGGTCGATGCTGATAATCATACATTCGGTTTTTTGCTGAAGATTCGTTTCACCCAGGCTTTTGCCTGCTAAAGGCGAATGTGTTTCAACCACATATTGCGAAAGGACAATATGCGGTTGCGCTTCGTCGTCGGCCTCGAACTCCTGATTACGCGCCTCAAGGTCCTTGACAAATTTCTGGATGTTTTCGTCGGAGCCGGCCACAATCAGTTTGTCATACGGATACAGGCGTTCGTTGGCATCCGGGATGTTGATTTTCCTGTTTCCCCGGACAATCGTCACGATATTCAGTTTCAACTTGCCTCTGAAATCCAGTTCGCGAAGCGTTTTTCCAATGCGCGGCGACTGCGGCGAGATTTCGATCTCTTCCAGATGGATTTTCTTCGAGAGCAGCGTATGGGCTACCTGTGGATGAATGGCGGCCTGCTGCTCGGCCAGCCGTTCCTTCTGGTTCAGGTTTTCCATGAAACGGGCTTCGATCCGTCGCGACTGCCGCTTGAATCCCTCGAAAAAGATGATAATCCCCATGAACATCATCGAGACGATGAGCATCTCCAGGGTATAGCGCGGGAACAGCGGTACCAGCACCATCAGGATCAGGACGCAGCAGACGCCGGCCTTCAGGATGAGCAGCGAGACCAGGACGCCGCGGTTGAAATGGCTGTCGTTCCACAGCGATTTAAATTCGTCCGACCGGTTCTTCTTCATCAGGATGGCCCGCAGGAAAGGCGCCATCAGCAGGAGCAGCAGTGTGGCCGAGAGCAGCCGTCCCCAGAAGCCGGGGAGGTTTTGAGCGAGTAGCGGGATCAGCAGATGCTTGCCGGCGAGTACAATTGCCAGCGCGATACTGGCATAGGAGGTGGTGAACAGCAGTACGTGCTTGAGCAGGCGGTTCCAGGTATTCTGCCGGTTCACCGTCTTGAGGCCGGACGAAGCGTACCCGTCGATGATTTTCCGCCAGGCGGAGGGGAGGCGTTTTTCGATGAAGCGATAGACGGGCGTCGCCATGCCGATAAAGTACGGCGTTGTAAAGGTCGTGATGATGGAGACGGCCACAATGACCGGATAGAGGGAGGGGCCGATCACCTTCAGGTTTATCCCCAGCGTGGCGATGATGAACGAAAATTCGCCAATCTGCGCCAGGCTGAAACCCGATTGCAGCGCCACTTTCAGCCCCTCGCCCGAGGCCAGCACGCCCAGCGTGGCGAAAACCACCCGCCCGGTCAGCACCACTGCCGTCAGGAAGAGGATCAGTCCGATATGCCGACCGATCACCGACGGTTCGATCATCATCCCTACCGAGACAAAGAATACTGCGCCAAACAGGTTTTTCACCGGTTCAATCAGGTGTTCGATCTGTTTGGCGCGAATCGTCTCCGCCAGAATGGAACCCATGATAAATGCTCCCAGCGCCGCCGAAAATCCGACTTTCGAGGCAAAGAGTACCATCCCCAGACACAGGCCGGTAGCAACGATGATCAGCGTCTCGTCATTCAGGTATTTTTTCACTTTTTTGAGCAGCGTCGGGATTACGTAAATTCCCACAATAAACCATATCAGGACAAAGAACAGCAGCCGCACGAGGTTCTCCAGCAGTTCGACGCCCTCGATGCGGTGGCTCACGGCCACGGTCGAGAGCAATACCATCATTACGATCGCCGCAAGGTCTTCCACAATCAGCATCCCGAAAACGATCCCGGCAAACTTCTGCCGTTGCAGGGACATGTCATTAAAAGCCTTGATGATAATCGTCGTTGACGACATCGACAGCATACCGCCCAGAAAAACACTGTCCATCGCCGGCCACCCAAGCATCCGCCCCACCATGTAACCGATAACGATCATCGCCCCCATGTTGATCAGGGTGGCCAGCGTAGCCGTATTTCCGACGGCAATCAGTTTCTTGAAACTGAACTCCAGCCCCAGTGCAAAAAGCAGGAAGATCACGCCTATTTCCGCCCATATCTTCACATTCTCCATATCGGCGATGGTCGGTAGCCACGGCACCGCGGAACCGGCAACAAACCCGGCCACGATATAACCCAGCACCACCGGCTGTTTAAGAAACTTGAACAGAATGGTAGCAACTCCGGCCGCAATCAGAATCAGCGCCAGATCACCGATGAAATCAGGTAAATGAACCATAGCACATGCATGTTTTTTGCCCCGCAAAGATAAAGAAAATCTCCTTCCACCAGAGCAGGCAAGTCTTTCAAAGGGCAGACAGCGGTCAGTGGTTAGTGGCTATATGGTACGAAGTGGCATTTCACGCCACTGATTAACGTGAATTCGACGGGGGTTGTTCTATTCCATTGATTTTTAATCCCTTAACGTGAGTTCAACCTGAGAAAAGGCACAAAATATCAGGGAAAGAGGATTCATGCTGCTTTGCGGTTCTTCTGTCTTTTCCCGGGTCGAACTCACGTTGATACAGGATATCTTATGTACATTTGCGCGATAAACAATCCATGCAGTCAGTAATGAATACTTTTCAGGAAACAGTTGAATATCTGGCCTCGCACACAGAGGAGCGGCCGGAAACGATGATCATACTCGGCAGCGGCCTGGGGACGCTGGCCGGAGCACTGGATCATGCCGTGCGGATGCCGTACGGAAAAATCCCGCATTTTGTCCATGCAACGGCAACCGGTCATAAGGGAAACCTGATTTGCGGCACATTAGGCGGAAAATCCGTTTGGGTCATGCAGGGACGCTTCCATTATTATGAGGGTTACACCATGCAGCAGGTGACGTATCCGGTGCGGGTGATGAAATGCCTTGGCGTGAAACAGCTGCTCCTGTCGAACGCCGCCGGAGGCATCAACCCGGCTTTCAGAGTGGGCGACCTGATGATGATCCGCGATCATATCAACATGATGCCCAACCCGCTGATCGGCCCCAACAACGACGCTTTCGGGACACGCTTTCCCGACATGACGCGCGCCTACGACCGCGAGTTTATCCGTATCGCCGGAGAAATCGCTGCCTCTCGAAACATTCCCCTGAAGACGGGCGTATATGTCGGACTGACCGGCCCGTCGTTTGAAACGCCGGCCGAATATGCTTTTTACGGCAGGGCAGGAGGCGATGCCATCGGAATGAGTACGGTGCCGGAGGTCATCGTGGCGCGCCATGCCGGACTGCGCGTCTTTGGTCTGTCGGTGATTACAAATGAAGGCTACCATTTTGCAGACGACTTTGTCAACGACGGAGCCGACGTGATCGCTGCCGCCCGCAAAGCCGCGGACAGCATGACGCTGCTCTTCACGGAACTGGTCGGGCGGATTTAACGCCGGAGCGGATTTGGATGTAACGATCCGGTGAGCGGCACAATGATTCCCCGCCCCTGTCCCGTGCAGGCCCCTGCGGCATGTGCAACCGTTTGAACGGGGCGTCCTTTGGAATCTTCCCGGAAGTCATTTCGCGAAAAACAGCTACTTTTATCGCTCCATTTAAATAAGAATTTTATATGAAATCAATGCAATTGACGGGTTTGCGTCGAATGGAACTGTTCGACCTCCCCCGACCGGAAGTCCGGGAAGATACGGACGTCCTGATCCGGATGCAGGCGACAGGCGTCTGCGGTTCGGACATACATTACTACGTGACGGGTAAAATCGGCTCACAGGTAGTTCAGTATCCGTTTGCGGTCGGTCATGAGGGCGCCGGATATGTGGAGCGGGTCGGCGCAGGCGTTCACCTGTTGCGTGCCGGCGACCGGGTCGCCCTGGAGCCGGCGATGCCGTGCGGTACGTGCGACCAGTGTCTGGCCGGTCGGCCGCACACTTGCCGCAGGCTCCGTTTTCTCGGCTGTCCCGGGCAGGCCGGGGGCTGCCTGTCGGAATACATTACCGTGCCACAGGGCTGCTGCATCCCCATCCCCGCGTCCATGAGTTTTGAACAGGCGGCCCTCTCCGAACCGCTGGCTGTCGGCCTTTATGCAACGCGGCTGGCCGGGGTGATGCAGGACAGGCACGTCGCCATCCTGGGTTCCGGCCCCATCGGGCTGAGCGTACTGGCGGCCGCCCGGCTGGCCGGTACGGCGACCGTCCACGTGACCGACCGGATCGACGAACGCCTGGCCATTGCCCGTCAAAGCGGAGCGACAGCCACGTACAACGTCGAGCGCGAAGACGCCGCAGCCGGAATCGAAGCCGCGGAACCGCTGCTGCTGGACCTGGTGTTCGAGTGCTGCGGCCGGCAGGAGGCGGTCGACCAGGCCATCCGGCTGCTCAAACCCGGCGGGACGCTCCTGATTGTCGGGATTCCGGATTTTTCGCGGTTTTCGTTTCCGGTCGACGACCTGCGCCGGAAGGAGATTTGCATCCGGAACGTCCGCCGGCAAAACGGCTGCGACCGGGATGCCGTCCGGATGATTGCCGACGGCGCCGTTTCGGTTGACCACTGGATTACCCACCGGTTCAAACTGCCGGACACTCAAAAGGCTTTCGAACTGGTGGCCGACTACCGGGACGGCGTGATGAAGGCAATGATTGATTTTTCATGATGGAGGCCGGAGCGGAGAAACCGGCCGGAAGGGTTTCGCAACCGGAGGAAAGTTGAGAATTGAGAATTGAGAGTGAACGGCGGAGTTGCAAATACGGAAAACAGGTGTTGCAAACTTTCCGCCGTTCATTCTTCGACAGGGTCGCGTGGCGCTGACTGATATAAACGCATGGCCGCGTCTTAAATTCGTTGCGCACAAGGAACCGACTGCCATAATCCGCGTTGGAGGAATTACGCCTGCGCCGTCCTCCGGATTCCCGCGCTTTTTTTACCTCTCGTTTCTTCATTTCCATCCAAAAACAAGCGGCTCCGACTTAACGCTGCGCCGCTCCGAGTTAAGTCGGAGTCACGCAGAGTTAACTCGGAGCCGCTCCGAGTTAAGTCGGAGCCACGCAGAGTTAACTCTGCGCCACGCAGAGTTAACCCGGAGCCGCTCCGAGTTAAGTCGGAGCGACGCAGAGTTAACTCGGAGCGGCGCAGAGTTAACTCGGAACGATAAAAACTTAAGTCGGAATGACGAAGGTTGAAAAATATCGCGCTCACAGTTAGCCATATACAGCTTCAACAGAAAATTCAGTTCGTGCTGATCAATCTTCTTTTTGATGAGACCGTAGAATAATCTCTGTTCCCAGCACCGTTATTGTTCCTTTTTTACGCATCGCTGTTTTTATTTATTTGTATTCGTCAGGGACGGCAAATCCAAACATGTCGCAGAGCAACAGTACATCATGAACATCGTTGTCATCGTGTTTGTATCCCTGATGAAATAGTATTTGCGCTTCGGGGGAGACACAGCGTACCACAACGCCACCGATCTCGCCCTTACCGTCGAGTCCACCTTCGGGATATGTATCGTTTTCATAGTGTGCAATTCCCGCATCGTCAAATTCAATCAAGTGCAAGTCCACGATACGACCGTCCGCCGTCTTCCAAACGCTGTGCGAAGGCGTGGAATAATCCGTTTTCTCTTCGCAATAGCCGTTCAATGCGAGTTCTTTTACGAACGCTTCCTCGTTTTTGCGCTCAATCACGACGTCCACGTCATTGTGCAGGCGTGTCTGCCGCCCTGCAAGAGCATCTACGCCCCAGCCGCCATCAAGCCACAATGCTATTCCCGTGCGTTTCGCTATTTTCAATATTTCTATCACGTGCTGTTCCGTCATCGCTGTTTTTATTTAAATGATTGGGCAATAATTCCTTGCTATTTTTCCCATTTTCAATTGTCTTATTTCCAAATCTTTATTCTCGGAAATACAAATGGAGTATTTTCTTTATATTTTCTATATTCTTCGCCAAATCTTTTTTCCAATTCTTTTTCCTCAATAAATTTATGATAGATACTTC
>JAISMO010000163.1 GCA_031276675.1 Tannerella sp. | reverse complement strand
CTGTCTGAGCGGGGAAGAAAATCACCACAAGTAGTGATTGCCTCAATGCGGGAATAACCGTTATTTTGCACCCGAACTTACACAGGTCGACAAATGAGCAGAAAGATAGTGGTATTGTTGTGTGCGTGCTGGGGAGGAATGTCCGTTTTCGCCCGGCCGTCTGTAGAAAATGAAACGGATACGGTGCGTCTTTACGCGCTGGATGAGGTAGTGATTGTTTCGTCTCCGAAGGAAACGAATCCCTTCAGGAGTATGCCAGCTTCGGTTTCGCTGTTTTCGGCTTCCCAGGCAGAGGGGATGAAAATGATTTCGGTAAAGGATTTAAGCCTGGCGGTTCCGAATATGTATATCCCCGACTACGGATCGCGGATGACCGTTCCCGTTTATGTACGGGGAGTGGGCGAACGCAGCGCCGGCCAGACGATCGGCCTGTATGTCGATCACATGCCTTACCTGGACAAATCGGCGTTCGATTTCAACTTTGCCGACATCCGGCGGATTGAGGTGTTGCGCGGACCGCAGGGCACGCTCTACGGGCGAAACGCCATGGGCGGGATTATTCACATTCATACCCGTTCGCCGCTTGAATACGAGCAGGTGCGCGCTTCGGTCACCGGCGGCAGCTACGGCCTGTTTCGAGCGAATGTGTCCGTTTCAAAAAAACTGCGGCAGCCTCTCGGCCTGTCCGTCAGCGGATATTACGACCGCAACGACGGCTGTTTCACCAACCGCTTTTCCGGTCGGCGGGAAGACGGGCTTGAGACCTTCGGCGGGCGCCTCCGGCTGGACTGGCAGTGTGCCGACCGCTGGAAGGCGCAGCTGATGCTGAACGGCGAGCGTACAAAACAGGGCGCTTTTCCCTATGGCGCATATGCACCGGGGAAGGGCGTCGACAAACCGGACTATAACGACCCCGGCAGCTATGCGCGGCAGATGGCCGACGGCAACTTCAACCTGCAATATGCGGATGACCGCCTGCTGTTCAATGCCGTGACCGCCTGTCAATATCTGAATGACGACATGTACATGGACCTGGACTATACGCCGTTTTCCCGCTTCACGATCAACCAGAAGCAGCGCCTCCGTACCTTTACGGAAGAGTGGACGCTGAAGTCCGCTTCGGAGGCCGACTGGCAGTGGCTGTTTGGCGTGTACGGCTTTGTCAGCCGGCTGAATACCTCGACCCTGACCACGATGGGGCCGGACGGCGTCAGCGAAATCATGCAGCCGATGTTTGACCGGATACATGAGGAGAATCCCCGTGCACCCGTCATGAAGGTGAAAGACACGGCGATCCCTATCCCCGGACGCTTCCTGACGCCGGGCAGCGGCGGGGCGGTTTTTCATCAGTCCACCTTCCGTCATCTGTTCACGGAGGGCCTGTCGCTCACGGCCGGCATCCGGCTGGATTATGAACGGGTGGGGATGGACTATGATACGCATGTCGGGATGAACCTGGACGTTCAGGCGGGGAACCGTCCGGCTGTGCCGGTGCGTGCCGATACGGCGCTGCAAGGTTCCGGCAGCCGTTCGTTCAGGGAAATCCTGCCCAGGGTGGCGCTGAAATACGAATGGGACAGCGGAGACTGCGTCTACTTCACCGTTGCCGGCGGATACAAGGCCGGCGGATATAACATCCAGATGTTCGCCGACCTGGTGCAGCAGGCTTTGCGCGAAAAGTATGTTCCGTCCGGCACGCCGCTGAACGCAGGCGACGCCGTTTCGTATCGCCCCGAATACAGCCGGAATTATGAGGCAGGCTATAAGGGCGAATGGATCAGGCAGGTGTTGCAGGGAGAAATCACGCTGTTTTACGTGGATTTGCGCGATATTCAGCTGACAAAGTTTGTCGACAGCGGCCAGGGACGGATGCTGAGTAATGAGGGGCGCGTGGCGAGCAGGGGTGCGGAGCTGAGCCTGTCTGCCCGTCTGTCGAACGCACTTGGCCTGACGCTCCATTACGGTTATACGCACGCAACGTTCGGAAAGGCGGGCGATGGCGGCGAGGAGGAGGGATATGCCGGGAAATACGTGCCTTATGCCCCGCAGCAGACGTTGTCGCTCAGCGCCGTCTACCGGAAATCATTCCGCAGCCGGTGGATTGACCGCTTGCTTCTGCACGCCCACTATTATGCCGCTGGGAAAATCTACTGGACGGCGGAGAACGACGAGTCACAGGATTTCTACGGCCTGCTGAATCTGAAAGCATCCGCAGTCAGCGGTATTTTTGAACTGTCTTTATGGGCAAGGAATGCATTGAATGCGAATTACACCGCATTCCGTTTCGAGTCGATGGGACAGGCCCTGGGGCAAAGGGGAAAACCCTTGCAGACGGGTATTGATTTCAGCGTGCGCTTCTGAGCAAAGACCGAACGCTGCACGAATGGCCGTTCACCCATTCCGTGCAGATGTGCCGGCCCGTCTGATGCAGACAGGCCGGCACATCCTTTGTCGTTCAAAACCACTGTTCGCTTGCACGTCCTGTTTCCCTGTACTTTTCATACAGTTTCCCGTAAATCGCGTGATTCGACGCATTGGGATAAAAGGTTGCGGCAAATCCCTGTCCCATGGCCTTCTGTGCGTCTTCCACCCGCGCATGTACGCCGGCAACCACGGCGGCAAACATGGCCGCGCCGACGGCGCAGGCCTGTTCGGCTTTCGACACCTTGATGGGCATGCCCAGCACGTCGGCCAGCGTCTGCATTACAAAGGGCGATTTCAGCGAAATGCCGCCAATCCCGATGACCTCGCTGATCGGAATGCCGTTTTCGACAAACCGGTCAAGAATGGCCCTGGCGCCAAAGGCCGTTGCCTCCACCAGCGCCCGAAAAATCATCGGCGCCGTGCTGCCCAGCGTCAGCCCTGTAATCGTTCCCTTGAGCAACTGACTGGCGTCGGGCGTGCGGCGTCCGTTCATCCAGTCGGTGGCCACGGGAGCGCTTTCGCTCACCGGAATCTGGGCTGCGGCTTCGCTCAGGGCGGGAAGGATACGGTTCCGCAGTTCTTCCGTCAGTTGATTTCCGGTTGTTTCGGAGATCCGTTTCGACGTTCCGAGAAGCTCTTTCAGCGGCCATTCGAGCACATTGCGGAACCAGGCATAAATGTCGCCGAAGGCAGACTGACCGGCTTCCAGTCCGACCATTCCCGGGATGACGGAGCCGTCTACCTGTCCGCAGATGCCGGGAATCAGCCGGTCGCCGATTTCGGAACGGGGCGCCACCATGACGTCGCACGTGGAAGTGCCGATGACCCGTACAACGGCGCCCGGAGCGATCTGGGCGCCGACAGCCCCCATGTGGCAGTCCAGCGCACTGACGCCGACGGCTACGGAGGTACTCAGTCCCAGCCTGTCGGCCCATTCCCTGGACAGATACCCGACCCGTGTGTTGCTCGGCCAGGTGTCGGTGAACAGACGCGCCCTGTATCCGGCCAGCAGGGGATCAAGCGTGGTCAGGAACGCCTCGGAGGGCAGTCCCTGCCAGGAGGCGTGCCACATGGCCTTGTGTCCGGCGGCGCAGCGGCTGCGCGGAAGCGTCTCCGGGCGGGTATTGCCCACAAGCAGTCCCGGCATCCAGTCGCAATGTTCCACCCATGCCCGGGCCGCCCTGCGCACGGCTTCGTCCCTGCGCAGGACGTGCAGGACTTTGGCCCATACCCATTCGGAAGAATAAATGCCGCCTTCACAGGCCGTGTAGTCCGTTTCCCAGCGTTTGACCAGCGCGTTGATTTCGCCGGCTTCGGCGACGGCCGTATGGTCTTTCCAGAGAAGGAACATGGCATTCGGATTGTCGGCAAATTCGGGGAGCAGGGCCAGCGGCGTTCCCCGGCCATCGGTCAGTGCGGGTGTGCTGCCGGTCGTGTCAATGGAGATGCCGACTATCCTGGCGGCAGTTCCCGCAGGGGCTTTCGACAGCGCCTCGCGGATGGAAGTTTCCAGCGTTTCCACATAATCCAGCGGATGCTGGCGGTACCGGTTAGCTTGGGGATCGCAATATTTTCCGGCTGCCCAGCGCGGATAGGCGGCCACCGCGGAAGCGATTTCTTCGCCATTGTCCGCATTGACAATGACCGCGCGGCACGAATCCGTGCCGTAATCCAGACCTGTTACGTATTTTTCCATAGTCAGTTACTGTAATGATTTGTTTGGAGGCAAAGGTAATGAAAAAATCAAGGATTCCGCGCTGCGCAACCATACTTGCCGGAATGGATTTCCTCCGTTCGGCGCAGCATCTTGCCGCGTCGAGCGGAAGACGCTTGAAGCGTCATACGGACCGGGGCAGGTGCATGGCAAAGGGTTGCTGTTCATGAATCCGCTGGAGACAGGAGGGCTTGCCTGCAAAACCCCGTGTTCACGCATGGTGGCTGCCTGTCTTTTCTCCTGCGTTCAAGAGAGACATTTCCTCTTCTGCATCAGGAAGATACTCTTCGCAACGTTACGAAGCACCTCTTCGTAGCATTACGAAGCGCCTCTTCGTAGCATTACGAAGCGCCTCTTCGTAGCGTTACGAAGTGTCTCTTCGTAACGTTACGAAGTGCCTCAAATATTCAGCCTGCTTTGCGGAAGTGTGTCGGGAACTGTTTTTGGCGATGGGCGGGCGACCTGCTCTCCGCCGGTATCATCTGTGAGCGTACACGGGTTTATGCGGGTGCTCCGACAGGAGCCTGTTTGGAATGGGGACACCTCCCCGGGACGATCCAAAAAAAAGACATATCGTTTGTTTGTGTAACGATATGTCCTGAAGATGTGACCCCGACAGGATTCAAACCTGTAACCTTCTGATCCGTAGTCAGATGCTCTATTCAGTTGAGCCACGGGGCCTCCTTTTATACCCGATTTTGAGAACGCAAAGATACAACTTGTTTTCATATCCTCAAACGGAATCATTCAAAAAATCCGCGGTTAAACAGCAAGTATCCGATATTCAGACCGATGTTGAAGCTGTTTTTCGGATGGCTGTATCCGTTGACAAACAGACCGACCGAGATGAACGGCAGTTGCATTACCAGCGACGTCTCTGCCATGTACCTGAACGAGTCGAACGATTCAAAGGCCTTTCCGTAGTGCGGATAGTCCGTAAGAGTTTCCGGCGAAAACAGTTCTTTCCTGATCGGCCGGACGGGCATGAAACCGTACAGTTCTACCCGGCAGTGAAAAATCCTGTTCAACAGGAAGACGGGCATGATGCCGGCTGCAACGTATTGATTGGCGCGAAACGATTCGTTAAAAACCACTTTGCTGAAAGGGGTAGGGGTATATGCCGGCGCCTGCAGGATCGAAGCCGTATAGTTACTCATCGGTTTTTTGGTGGAAAAGAGGGCTTCGCCCGTCAAACCCAGCCGGGCGGTATGGCTCAGGGTGAAATAGTTCAGCCACCGTCCTTTGAACTGTATCCACCTGTGCGGCCGGTTTTCAACGGAGGGCCGGTTGAACGGTTGAAACGATTCCCGGCCGACAAGATATTGCGCCAGCAGGAACTGCTGTCTCCCGGATGTGGGATACTGTTTGATGTTCAGCGAATTTTGTTCCAGTCGCAAAAATGCATGGAACAGATCGTAATGACTTTTGTCAAATTCCGAAGCGGCATACGATACGGATCGGGACTGAAAATAGCTGTCGCTCATGCGTCCGCCGGCAACGCCGATTTCGGTTTTGGAACGTTTCAGGAAAGGCCATCCCATTTTTAGCTTGACAAACTTTTCCCGTTGCCTGATAAACGCAGGCAACAGGTCTTCATAAAACAGGGACTGGCTTTGCGAATAGTTGTGCAGCGAGTATACGCCCTGCAGATGCAGGTACATCGGGCGGCTGACGGGCATGTAGATGCGGCCGTTCAGGGCGGCGACGCTGTATGAATTGCCCATCTGGAAGTCGGCATGAAGATCGGTTGCATACTCGCTGAGTTGCCGGTAGTCAATGCCCAGATACAGCTGGTTAGCCTGGTGGGAAGAAATGTTTCCTCCGATAGCCACCTTGATTTCGTTACTCATCCTGACATCCAGATGCAGGTCGAAACTCCTGTTTTTCCGGTTATAGACGGCTTTCGGAATGATTTCCCTGATTTTTGAATCGGACAGCATCTTGAAATAGGCACGCTTGAAGGTTTCCATCGAAAATTCTCCGTCGATGTCTCTGTGGAGCTGCACGTCGATGTATCTTCGCTGTGCATCCGAAACGCCCGTGATGTAGATGTTTCTGAATCTCAAGGGAGGCAAACTCTCCCTGTAGGCTTGCCGGCGCCGGGCGAGTTCTTCCGGATCGACGCGCCTCGTCACCCGCTGTCTGATGGAATCCATCAGTTCCTGCGTCCGCCTGTATCCGATTTCCACCAGTTCCTGCGCCCGCTGGAAATCCAGCAGCGAAACATCCGCAAAGTCAAACCAGATCCTCATGCCGTCTTCTTCCTCCACCGTATAATCCCTGTGCCGCATGATCATCTTCTCAAGCTGATTCATCGGGTTGTCGGAAGGCGGCGTCCGCTGTCCCGCGACAACCGAACCGAGAATAAAATCCGGATGAAATTCCTCCTTCATCACCTCTACCGGGAAATTATTGTAAATCCCGCCGTCAAACAGCGGAATGCCGTCTTTCCATATCGGTTTGAAAACAAACGGCAGCGTCATCGAAGAACGTACGGCATCCCCCAGGTCGCCGTTTCGCCAGACAATCGCTTTCTTGTTGTATATGTCCGAACTGATGCAGCGAAAAGGGACATACAGGGCGTCGAAGTTCCAGACCGATTTGGCCGTTGCCTGTGCATACAAACCCATGAAGGCCTGGTTCATCTGTATCGGATCAACCAGGCTTTGCGGCAGGATTTGAGTTTTCGCTGTATGGAGGGAATCGGACAAATCGATGGAAAAGCGCATGAAATCAGGTGTGCCGTCCGGTTTCTTGAAGTAGTAGATGTAGTCCTCTTCGATGTCGCCCCGCTGCCAGTATCCAAACTCGTCCGACAGGATCAGCGCCAGCATTTCGTCCGCCGTATAGCCCATCGCATACAGACTGCCGACAATCGCGCCGATAGACGTCCCCGCCACATAGTCAATCGGCACCTGATTTTCTTCCAAAGCCTTGATGACTCCGATGTGCGCCGTTCCCTTGGCTCCGCCGCCGCTCAGTACCAGCCCCACCTTCTGGGCATGCATCCACGGCAAACAAAGCAACAGTAACCATCCCGAAATTGCAATTCGACGTTTCATCTTTTCTTAATTATGCTTCCAAAGATAAGAGTTTTTGTCCGAAAACAGGCTAATTCTTTTTTTGAGATGCCGGACGGGCTACCGGCTGTTCAAGCCGGACGGGGGAAAAGCGCCGGAGAGGTTGTCTGTGAACGACCGGATTTGTCCGGTTTCAATCGGGGGTTAAGGAAAGAAGGTACTGTGCGAATGTAATCCCCCATCCGGCGTCCGGTGATCCGGGTAGATGAACATGCAGGGCAAAACATTTTCTTCTTTCATTTGTTTATTTAGTGAGTATATATTATGTCGGGAAGGAAGGATGTTACTTTCCGGATTTTATTCACTGGATGGTCCGGTTTTGTTTTTTCTTTAGAGTTGTTTTTACTTCATAGGCCCTCCCGGATTTAAAAGTGAATAGCCAAAGCTGCTCTGTGCCTCTCCGGCACAGGGTGGCTTTATTCGGTTTTCCGGGGGAGGGTATTCGAGTATTTCATGTCGGCATTGCTTTCGGGTGTTTTTCCGGTACGGGCTTAACGGAAATCACAGAGAGCGCAGACGGGGAAACCGTTTGACTTCATACTCTCTGTGATTCCTGTGTCATCCCTTCGTGCATCCGGGGTAAACCCGTTTGTACTTTTGGGACGCCTCCTTTCGCTTTCGCAGCTTATTTTTCCACGCCTTTGTTATCCGTGATTTTATAGATCGCCGTCACCTTCACACTCTCGCCCGTGTCGCTGAACATTTTGGCATTGACGACCGTCGTTTTTTCTACGGTGAAAGGCTCTTTATAGACGGGCGATTCGGCCGTCGGGGTTGATTCGTCCGTCGTATAGCGGATGACGCCTTCCGTGCCTTCCGGAGGCAGGATGGTGACCGTTGCCCGGTCGACAAACTCCCCGCCGAAGGGTGCGTTGTAGGTTTCGGATGCAAAACGCGGCGAGGGAAGCACTTCCCATTCTTTCCACAGGTTGTCCGGTTCGTCGAAACCCGTGTATGCCGGTTTGGTTGGCCGTCCCGTCCACACCTGCGGCGCCTTCAGACCCAGCGCGAAGGCCACGTCGGCCGCCACGTCGTATTTGTATATCTGTTGCCGGACTGGATAATTCTGTTTGATGCCCTTGCCGAAGAAAATGATGGGCGTCGTCAGTTCATCGTACGCATTGCCGCCATGTCCGTGGAAAATACCGCCGTGGTCGCCAACGACCATGATCATGGTCGTACCGGCAATGCCGGCCTGCTGCACGGCATTGACAATCATGCGAACGTGCGTGTCGGTTTCTTCGATATACTTCAGGTATCCGGGCGACATGTGTCCGTCCCCATGCCCCGCACCGTCTACCCCGTCCAGCTGGATAAACAGGAAATACGGCTTTTTGTCAAGAATATACTCGGCCGATTTCTGAGCCGTTTCCAGTTGTGTGGGATATGTCTCCGACTTGTTCAGCAACGCATCTTCCAGCATGAATCGAAAGTCGCCCCAGTGATAGATCGCTCCCAGTTCGACGTCGGGCTTCTGTTCGCGGATGATCCTGAAAATGTTGGGGAACGAACGGTCTTTACTCATTACCGGATAGGGAAAGTTGAAATCGTTGGCTTTCCAGCTGTTATTGATGGCGCCGGTTATTTCCGGCCCTGCGCCGCACAGCATTGCATTCCAGTTCGGCGTACTTACCGTGGGCAAGATGCAGCGAACGGTATAACTGTATGCGCCGTGATGCAGCAGGCTGTCCATAAAAGGCGTTGTCGAAGCCCGGAGGCCGGTGCTGCTCAAGCCGTCAAGACCTATGACGACCACATGTTCGATTCCCTTGGGATACTTGTCCTGCTGTTCGCAGGCAATACACACTGCACAAAATGCAATGATTGCTAATTTCTTCATTTTGTCTACTGATTTTTTATTGATTATCTGTTTCTGTAACTGAAGGGAAAACGGAATACCCGGCAAAACCCCTAAAAGCGCCTGATGTTTATGCGAACGGCCGGCATCCGGTTTCACCTGCTGTTCCTGCCTGCAACATGCGGCTTTGCCGTATGCAAACGGTCGGCGGAAAGTAAGTTTTCGCTTTCCGGCGCTTTTTTTGAGTACTGCGGATTTTTTCATAACTTGCCGCTGTTTTTTCAGTTGAGGCCGGCCGGAACACTTCTCCTGCTTTCCTTGTTATACAGGGGAAATGACGCATGATGGCGAGGATACGGGATCTTTCTCCGTCAACCGGCGGATATTTGCTTGTTATTTTACGTTTAAACAAAGACCAGAGTGATGGACAAGACAATTAAATCATACACGCGGCATAATTTCCGGACGATTCCTCAAATGGCGTCCGTATCTGACCGGACGGTTCATGAAATAGATATAACCTCGCGTGTATTTCCTTTTAAGACAAACAACTATGTGGTTGACGAACTGATCGACTGGGCCAATGTCGATACCGATCCGATGTTTACGCTGAATTTTCCCCGCTGCGAGATGCTGGATAAAAGGCATTACGGCGCTGTGGAGAAGCTGGTCGACGGACAGGCGAATGACGAAGTCATTGCCCGTATGGTACAGCAGATACGTCTGTCCTTGAATCCCAATCCGGCCGGACAGGAGCAGAATGTCCCGTCGCTGGGCGAAATCAAACTCAAGGGCATTCAGCATAAATATCCCGAAACCGTGCTGTTTTTCCCCAGTCAGGGGCAAACGTGCCATGCCTACTGCACGTTCTGTTTCCGCTGGCCGCAGTTTTCCGGGATGAGCGAACTGAAATTCGCCATGAAGGAGACGGATTTGTTCCTCAAATACCTCGGCCTGCACAGGGAAGTCACCGACATTCTCTTTACCGGCGGCGATCCGATGGTGATGAGCGCCGCCATGCTCGGCGCCTACCTGCTTCCGCTGCTGGGGCCAGAGTACAGCCATATCCACACGATCCGCATCGGCACCAAGTCGCTTGCCTACTGGCCCTACCGCTACCTGACGGATAAGGACAGCGATGACATGATCCGCCTGTTCGAAGCCGTTGCGACGGCCGGCAAGAGCCTCTCCATTCAGGCACATTTCAACCATCCGGTGGAACTGTCGACCGGGGCTGTCGGCCGGGCTATTGCCCGGATACGGGCCACCGGCGCTCAGATACGGACTCAGTCTCCCCTCCTGCGCCATATCAACGACCGTCCGGAGCTGTGGAGCCGGATGTGGCGGAAGCAGGTCGATCTGGGCTGCATTCCCTATTACATGTTTGTGGCGCGTGACACCGGCGCCAAGCGCTTTTTCGAATTGCCGCTGGAAAAATGCTGGAACATCTTCCGCCGGGCCTACCGGCAGGTGAGCGGACTTTGCCGCACGGTCAGGGGGCCGAGCATGAGCGATCATGCCGGGAAGATTCAGATTCTGGGTATACAGGAGGTGCGCGGCGAAAAGGTCTTTGTGCTGAGGTTTATTCAGGGGCGCAATCCCAAGTGGGTTGACATCCCGTTCTTTGCCGCGTATGATCCGAAGGCGACGTGGTTCGGTCAGTTGAAGCCGGCCTTCGACAGCAGGTTTTTCTTTGAAGAACATCCGCACAGGCTGCATGTCACCAAACCGTTCCTGTTCGAGTAGCAGCCCCGGCGCACGGGCCTGCCGGGTGCTGGCTTACGCCTTCCTTCCTTCCAGATAGACCGTTTGCGTCGGGAAGGCGAAGTTCAGTCCCGCTTCGTTGAATGTGCGGAGGATTTCGAAGTTCACCTTTGAAACCGTTTCGCGGATATCGGCCGGTTTCCGGATAAAATAAATAAAGGTAACAAGCAGCGCCGAATCGCCGTAGTCCGAGAAGGTAGCCGTCAGCTCCTGCCCGTTCACTTCGGGAATGGCCTGGGGGATGCGTTTCAGCAGCGCCAGGGCGTATTTCATCTGTTCGTAGCGCGTGTCGTAGGTCAGTCCCAGCGTGACCACGACCCGGCGCTCCGGTTCCGACGTGATGTTGGTCACCGACACGTCCGTCAGCTTGCAGTTCGGGATGATGACCAGGCGCCGGTCATACGTCCGGACGCGCGTGCTTCGAAAGCCGATGTCTTCCACCGTACCCTCGATCGAGTCGAAGCGGATGATGTCGCCGAGGCGAAACGGCCGGTCTACGAAGATCGTAATGCCTCCCAGCATGTTCTTGACCGACTCCTGCGAGGCCAGCGCAAAGGCGAGTCCTCCAATACCCAGCGTTCCCCAGAGCGACCCGGCCTCGACGCCGGCCTCGCCGAGCGCGGTCACGCCGCCCGTCAGCCAGACAAGCGCCAGCAGACCGCGCTTGACAACGGGAAACAGATGCCGGTTGAGGCGCGCATCCTTTTTTCGCGTCCCCTTTTCACGGAAAAGGGATTCTTCGACGGAGGCCACGGCCAGACGCGCCACGAACCACGTCACGTTCAGTATCATCAGGATATGGAAGGAACGGACGATGAAGTCATGCGCCCCTGCGTCCGGCGCCAGCCGTTCGCAGGCCACCCGTATGGCCGCCAGCATCACTCCGGAGAGCACCGGTTTCTTCAGCGCCTCGAAGAAAATATCATCATAGCGTGTTTTACTCTTTCCCGTGAGCGGCCGAACAACCATCCGGCTGATCAGCAGAAGGAGCTGGTTCAGGAGAAGGCCTCCGACAATAATCAGCAGGGAGATGCCCCAATCCTCCAGCGAATTTCCATAAAAAACTTTTTCCGACATATAGCGTTTCCAATTAAATGTTTCGGTGAAATCTGCAATCCCGATTCCGGCCGTATCCGGGAATCAGGCGGTGCGCTGCAAAAATAGTCAATTATGGATATACCTGCGGCGTTTTTCCCGGAATTTCCGTCGCCTGCGGGCTGTAACCTTGCGGACGGGGCCGGCGCGAATCCCGGCGCCGATACCTTCATCTGCGCGGGGGTGCTCCTGTTTTCTTACGCATGGGTAAGAGCGGCTCTTACGCATAGGTAAGAGTGGTTCTTACGCACAGGTAAGAGCGGTACTAACGCATGGGTTAGTGTGGTACTAACGCACAGGTTAGTGCGGCGCTGACGCACAGGCCGGTTTTTTTTGACTGCCTTTATGCCCGGAATCCGGCTTGCGGTAACGGAAGAGAAAGCCCGAAAGAGCACAGGCAAAGGAAAAACGAATGACGTAAAGGGGAGATGCCGTCTTGCGGACATGGCGCACGGAATTGTGGAAACCGCCCGGCGGAGATGCACCGTGAGAGCCGCCGGTTGAACGGCGCCCCGGCATCCTTGTTTATTGATTTATCGGATTATAATCTTTACCTTTGCACACAGTTTGAAGTTCCGAAAAAAACAGATATGGTCAAGAAATCAACGAAAAAGAAACGTGCCGGAAAGGGTATGGGAACCCTGCGGGAATGGATAGATCCGTTCTTTACGAATGAGCGCGTGCGTTTTTTAACAGGTTTGATTCTCTGTGCACTGGTCATCTACATGGGGATTGTATCACTGTCGTTTTTCTTTACGGGCGGCGCCGACCAGAGCGCGATAGAAAACATCCCGATCCGGGAGTTGCTCACCGGCAGCCGGCCGGTAAGTAACTGGGGCGGCATCCGCGGCGCCTGGATAGCCGATCTGCTGATGAATCGCTGGTTCGGCATCCCCTCCTTTTTCATGCTGTTTTACCTGGGTTCGCTGGGGGTGAAGTGGATGAATATCGGCCGGATTTCCCTGCTCAGGCGTTTCCTGCTCTCCACGGCCATGCTGCTGTGGAGTTCCCTGTTTCTGTCCTTTGTCTTTATGAAGAATTATGAAGACTCCTTCCTGTTCCTGGGCGGGCGGCAGGGATTTTATCTCTCGGAAATGCTGGTCAGGAACATCGGCAAACCGGGTGTGGTTCTCCTGTTAGCCGTCGGTTTGCTGATCATCGCCATCAGTCTGAGCGCGAAAGTCATCCCCGCCCTGCAGAACCTCTTTTCGCTGGTTTGGCTTGAACGCGGGCGGAGGGACCGGCCGCAGCCGAAAACACGCAGATTCACCGAACCGGAAACGGAGGAAACGGAAGAAGAAGACGACGACGGGGAGGAGGAAGAAGAAGAGGAAGAGGAAGAAATAATCAAAGGAACTCCGCCGGCGCGGGCGGCAGGATCGACCGGCGCCGCGGCCGCTGCGGACGACGGGATTCTGTTTGCCGTCACCGTACCTGCCGGCGACGGAGAACCGTATGAGGAGCCGCCCGGCGACGCCCGCCCGTTCCTCCACCCGCATCCCTCGCCGGCAGACGACGACGGCGATCCGTATGACGAATCGTCGCTGGGCGAATACAATCCGCGTCTGGAACTGTCAAACTATCATTTCCCGAAACTGGAACTGCTGAAAATATATGACCAGCAGACGCAGGTCTTCAATACCGACGAGCAGAACGAAAACAAGAAACGCATCAAGCAGACGCTGGAAGAATTTGGCATCCACATCGTATCCATCAACGCAACCGTGGGGCCGACCCTGACGCTCTATGAAGTCGTGCCGGCCGTCGGGGTACCCATCCGGAAAATCAGAAATCTGGAAGACGATATAGCCCTGCGGCTTTCGGCCCTGGGGATTCGCATCATTGCCCCCATACCCGGCAAGGGCACCATCGGAATCGAAGTGCCCAACAGGGAGGCGCAGATTGTATCCATGCATCCGCTGCTGGCCTCGCGTAAGTTCAACGAAAGCAAATTCGACCTGCCCGTCGCGCTGGGACGCACCATTACGAACGACGTTTTCATGTTCGACCTCTGCAAGGCGCCTCACCTGCTGATGGCCGGCGCTACGGGACAGGGCAAGTCGGTAGGCCTGAACGCCATCATTACCTCGCTGCTCTACAAGAAGCATCCGACGGAAATGAAACTGGTGCTCATCGACCCCAAGATGGTCGAATTCAGTATCTACAGCAAAATCGAACGTCACTACCTGGCCAAACTGCCGGACGAAGAAAAAGCCATCATCACCGACTGCACCCGGGTGATCAACACTCTTAACTCGCTCTGCAAAGAGATGGACGACCGCTACGAACTGCTGACCAAAGCCCACGTGCGCAACATTAAGGAATACAACGAAAAGTTCATCAACCGCCGCCTGAATCCCGAAAAGGGACACCGCTACATGCCCTACATCGTAGTGGTCATCGACGAATTTGGCGACCTGATCATGCAGGCAGGCAAGGAAATCGAAATGCCCATTGCACGGATCGCGCAAAAGGCCAGAGCCATCGGCATCCACATGATCATCGCCACCCAGCGCCCCTCCACCAGCATCATCACCGGAAACATCAAGGCCAACTTCCCCACCCGCATCGCCTTCCGCGTATCCCAGATGGTCGATTCGCGTACGATTCTCGACCAGCCGGGCGCCAACAAACTGATCGGGCGCGGCGACCTGCTCTTCTCCGGCGGAAGCATCGACATGACGCGCGTGCAGTGCGCCTTTGTTGACACGCCGGAGGTGGAAAACATCGCGTCGTTCATCGGCCAGCAGCCGGGATACATAAGCGCCTACGAACTGCCGGAATACGTGACGGAAAACGGCGCGGGAGGCGACGACCGGAAGGCGGACGAAATCGACGCCTCCGGTCGCGACCCGCTGTTTGAAGAGGCGGCGCGCCTGATCGTCATTCAGCAGCAGGCTTCCACCTCAATGCTTCAGCGCAAGTTTTCCATCGGATACAACCGGGCCGGACGCCTGATGGATCAGCAGGAACGCGCCGGCATCGTTGGCCCGGCCGACGGCAGCAAGGCACGGCAGGTGCTGATCCCGGACGAATATACGCTGGACCTGCTGTTAAAGAAAAACCGACATTAAAATGAAATGATAATGAAACAAACATGCCTGTCAATCGTATGTTGCTGCCTGGCGGCAACGGGCCTCGCTTCGGCTCAGAAAGCAGAGGCGCTGCTGGAGAAAGCCGCAGCCGCCTGCGTGCAATCCGGAGGAATTTCAGCGCAGTTTTCCGTGACCCTTCGCGATGAAAGTCAGCAAACCGGGGAAAGTTTTGAAGGCTCCATTCGGATGAAGGGCGACAAGTTCGTGCTGATCACGCCCGATGTGCATACGTGGTATGACGGCTCGACGCAGTGGACCTGTGTGGTGCGCACGAAAGAAGTAAACCTCACCCGTCCCTCAGGCGAAGAACTGCAATACACCAACCCGATGATGTTGCTGCGCAGCTATAAAAAAGACTTCAAGCCGTCCCGGATCGGCGAAAGCACCACCGGCGACGGGAAAATGGCCGACGACGTCTCGCTGACAGCCAAAGGCCGTCAGGAGGTGGAAACGGTCGAGTTGCAGCTTGACCGGGCAACCTCCTTGCCGGTAAGGATGACCGTGACGATGAGAAACAAATTTCAAAACGTGATCCGGATTAGCCGGATACAGACGGGCCTTGACCTGTCGGACGACCTGTTTACCTTTCCTTCGGCCGACTATCCGGATGTGGAAATCGTGGATTTGAGGTAACGGAAGGTGAAGAGAGAAGGACGGATAACAGATACAAGAAAGGGTGAAGCGCCCTTGCATGGTTGAATAATTGATTTTTTGAAAAGATATGAATATGGAAAAAGTACGATGTTTGATTATCGGATCGGGGCCGGCCGGCTATACGGCGGCTATTTATGCCTCGCGCGCCGGCATCTCCCCTGTGCTGTACGAAGGCATTCAACCGGGCGGACAGTTGACGGGCACCACAGATGTAGAGAATTTCCCCGGCTATCCGCAGGGCATTTCCGGAATGGATATGATGGACGACATGAAGCGGCAGGCCCTGCGCTTCGGGACGGATGTCCGCACCGGCATTGTCACGGAAGCGGATTTGTCGGCCGCGCCCTGCAAAATAACGGTTGACGGGCAGCAGGTGATTGAAACGGATGCATTGATTATCGCCACCGGCGCATCGGCAAAATACCTCGGCCTGCCCGACGAACAGAAATACGCCGGGATGGGCGTCTCGGCCTGCGCCACGTGCGACGGTTTTTTCTACCGTAAAAAAAACGTGGCCGTCGTTGGCGGAGGCGACACCGCCTGCGAGGATGCGCTCTATCTCTCCGGGCTGGCCGCGCAGGTCTTTCTGATTGTGCGCAAACCCTTCCTGCGCGCATCGAAAGTGATGCAGGAGCGCGTGTTGCAAACGCCGAACATCCGAATCCTGTTTGAACACAACACCGTCGGACTGTTTGGCGAGAACGGCATTCAGGGCGCCCATCTGGTAAAACGCAGAGGCGAACCGGACGAAGAAAAGGTGGATATTGCCATCGACGGCTTCTTCCTCGCCATCGGCCACACGCCTGAGTCCGGCCTCTTCAGGCCCTGGCTCGAAACGGATGAGAACGGCTATATCCTCACCCGTCCGGGCACGCCCTGTACAAAATTGCCGGGTGTGTTTGCCGCCGGCGACGTGGCCGATCCGGTCTACCGACAGGCGGTTACGGCGGCGGCCAGCGGCTGCAGGGCGGCCATCGAAGCGGAACGCTACCTGAAGGAGAAAGGAAAATAATTTGCAGACATAACCGGAAACAAAATGAAAAAAAGATATGTATGCGCCATATGGGCAGCCCTGGCGGCCATGCCTCTGGCAGCGCAGGACAAGCCCCTGGTAATTGCGCACCGCGGCTACTGGCAGTCGCGCGGTTCGGCGCAAAATTCAATTGCGGCGCTGATACGGGCCGACGAAATCCATGCTTACGCGGCGGAGTTCGACGTGCACCTCACGGCCGACGACATACTGGTGGTACATCATGACAACGACATTGAAGGAGTTGAAATACAAAAAGGCTCCTATGCCGCCATCAAAGACCTGACCCTTTCGAACGGCGAGAAAATTCCGACAGCGCGCGAATACATGGAAGCGGCGCGGCGCACGCAGCTACGGCTGGTTTTTGAGTTGAAACCTCATGCAACGCCCGAACGAAACCGGGAAGCGGCGCGCCTTTCGGTCGAACTGGTAAAGGAAAAGAAACTGTTGCCGCGAACAGACTTCATCACCTTCAATCTGGATGCGGGCAAAGAACTGATCCGCCTGGCCCCGGAAGCGGATGTATATTACCTGAACGGCGAGCTGTCGCCGAAGGAACTGAAAGAACTGGGATTTGCGGGACTGGACTATCACTATGACGTGATGCGCAGAAATCCGCAATGGTTTAAGGAAGCCAGGGTACTGGGTCTGGGAATCAATGTATGGACGGTAAACGATACGGCGCTCATGGGCGAGATGACTGACGCCGGCGCGGACTTTATCACTACCGACATCCCGAACGACGCCTTGAAGTGGATAACAACAACTTATGACAGCAAATGAACGTTTTCGGGAAAATCATCACGGGACTCTGGCTGGCGGGCGCAGTGTATGCGACCGGCGCCGACATGCCGAAACGCGAAATACGGGCTGTCTGGCTGACCACTATATACGGACTGGACTGGCCAACCCGGCCGGCAACCGATGAAGCCGGACGCATCCGTCAGCAGGAAGAACTGTGCCTGTTGCTCGACCGTCTGAAGGCGGCCAATTTCAACACGGTATTCGTGCAGACACGATTGCGCGGCGATGTAATCTATCATTCCGCCATCGAACCGGCATCCAACGTCTTTTCGGGCCAATACGGCGTGTTGCCGGGATACGACCCGCTGGCCTTCGTGATTGACGAATGCCACAGGCGCGGGCTGGAATGTCATGCCTTTCTGGTCACCTTTCCGGTAGGTTCCCCCAAGGTAGTCAGGGAACAGGGCGCGCAGTCCGTCGTAAGGAAGCATCCCGAACTTTGCCTGCAACACAACGGCAACTGGTATATGGACCCCGGGCGTCCCGGAACGTGCGATTACATCCTGGCCCTGGTCGGGGAAATTGTCGAACACTACGACGTAGACGGCATCCAGTTCGATTACGTCCGCTATCCGGAGAACGCGCAGTTCTTTCCCGACCGGCAAACCTTTGCACTCTACGGAGACGGCAAAAACCTGGCAGACTGGCGGCGCGGGAATATCAACCGGCTGATGGAGCGCGTCTATGACTGGGTAAGACAAACCAAACCCTGGGTACAGGTAAGCAGTTCTCCGCTGGGCAAATACCGCCGGGACATGCAGATGCCGGACGCAGGATGGACCGCCTTCGACGACGTCTACCAGGACCCCAAAGCATGGCTGCAGGCAGGCAAACAGGACATGATTGTGCCCATGATGTATTACCGGGAAAACGATTTTTATCCCTTCGTAAACATCTGGCTCGAACAGGTCGAGCAGCGAAACATGGTAGCCGGTCTGGGAGCCTACCGCCTGAACCGCGAAGAAGGCGACTGGAGCCTCGCGGAAATGGTCGACCAGATCAATTATGTGCGCAGGCAGGGCGGAGACGGTTGCGCCTTTTTCCGCGCCAGATTCGTGACCGGAGACGAAAAGGGACTCTACCGTGAATTGAAAAATCACCTCTTCCGCTTTCCGGCGCAACTTCCGCCCCTGACCTGGCTGGCCGATACCCTGCCGCCGGAAGCGCCCCCGGAAATGACCGTCACGCGCGAAGACGATTACCTGCGCCTCGCCTGGGAAGACGCATCCCCTCCGGGCGAAAATACCTATACGGTATACTATTCGCTGGCCGACACACTCGACACCGATCAGGCACGCTCCATCCTGGCAACCGGCATCCGCGGCCGGGAAATTTGTCTGCCGGTAAACATCGACACCGAAAAAGGCTACCTGTTTTGCGTAACCGCCTCCAACCGGTACCGGATAGAAAGCCGACCCTCCTACGAAACCTATTATTATCTCTCAGCCTTTGAGAAATAAACAACCGTAAACAGCCCTTTTGATGCACGAAACAAACTGGTATGCCCTATACACCTTCCCCCGGGCGGAAAAGAAAATAAAAGAGCGCCTGGAAGAAATGGGCAAGGAAACCTATCTGCCCCTGCACCGCTCACCCCGCGTATGGTCGGACCGGATAAAAATCATTGACAAACCGCTCTTTCCCTCCTATATTTTCGTACACTGCCGCGAAGCGGAGCTGCAACTGATCCTGCGGGCGGTCTATGGAGTGATGCGCATTGTCTATTACTGCGGAAAGCCGGCCATCATCCCTCCCCGAGAAATCGACGCCATCCGGCAATTCCTGGAGCAGGCCGCCGAACACCCCCTCTGCGAAGGCGAAGAAGTCGAGATTCTCACCGGCTCGTTCAAGCACGTTTCCGGAAAGATAAAGAAGATCAGGAAAAAATACCTGATACTCTACATCGAAGCACTGGGAAGCATGGTCAGCGTAGACCTGACGAAAGTCGCCCGCGTCAACCGGCTGAAATAAGACCCGGCACAGTTCAACTATCCGCACGCCCTTTCGGAGTAATTACTCCAAATTTTCGAGTAACTACCCGAAGTTTCCGGGTAATTACTCCAGGTTTCCGGGTAATTACTCCGAATTTCCGGGTAATTACCCGAATTTTCAGAGTAACCACCCGGATTTTTTCGATTTATATTGCTGTGCCATTTTGACGCTTGCCGGAAACCTGTTTCAGCGGCAAATGCGGTTGAAAAGGGACATGCGACAGCCTCCGCCGGCTAAGGTTTGACAGCCGGATGCACGGCATGATGCAGGAAGCAGGACGATGCCGGCAATTGCCGCCATCGCCGCCCGTCGGTTTTTGCTTCTTTACGGAAACCCGCCCTGCATATCCCCTTTTTTAGACGATCCGATCTTCCTGATAATCACCTGTTTTTTTTAAAAAACCGGAAATCCGTATTTTTTTCCAGTGAAAAATTTAGCAAATCCAAAAAAAAGTGTTTACTTTGCCCCGTCGTGAGGAAACAGTGCCTCCGGTTAATGTGATTGATTGAAAGATGGACACGCAAGAAACAATGCTACAGGCGGATGGATGCGGTGAAACGAGACCGGTCATCCAGTCGGAAAAAATTCAACCTTCGGAAGAGATACGTCCGGAAGAATTAACAAATGAAGAAGTTGAAGAAACAGGTACTCAACAGACAGTGATTGAACAGCCGGATATGGCTTCAAAAGCAGACGACGCCGTTTCGAACAAAGAGGATGCGGAGCCGGAGCCGGAGACAGCAGAGCCGTCTGGGGAAGCAGCGGATGTCTTGCCGGAACAGCCGGCCGCATTGGCATTTGACGGCGAACCGGCAGACCAATCCGAACCGGCCGAACCCAAGAGTGAAGAAGAACCGGCCGGTGAATCCGAATGGCAGGCGCCTGACGGCCGGGAAGCGGCGGGAGAACCCGAACTGAAAGAACTCCCGACAACGCCCGACAATTACTGCGGCGAGTTGCAGGAAGCCATCGAAGTAGGAGCCATCGGAATGCTCGACAAGCGGGAAATCCTGGACGAACTGAAAGAACGGGTCGCCCATGCTGAAAACACTACCCGCGAGCAGGTGGACGAACTGAAGCAGGCTTATTACCGGCTGGACAAGGCGGAAACGGACGAACTGAGGCGAGTCTTTGTTGAAAACGGCGGCAATGAAGCCGATTTTAAAACCCCGGAAGACGAAACGGCATCGCAGTTAAAAGAATTGATCTCCGAATACAGGAAAAAAAAGGCATTGTATCAGGAGCAGGAAGAACAGCTCAAGGAAGGAAACTGCGCGAAAAAACTCCAGCTGATCGACCGCCTGCAGGCGCTGGTCGAAAGCCAGGATGATTTCCACAAGCGATACAACGAGTTTAAGGACATCCAGCAAAAGTGGAAAAAACTCGATCCCGTTCCGCAGGGACAGGCGCGGGAATTATGGCGAAACTATCAGGCCCAGTGCGAACGGTTCTACGACCTGATCAAGATCAACAACCAGTTCCGCGACTATGACTTCAAGAAAAACATGGAATTGAAGACTGCGCTTTGCGAAGCAGCCGAAAAACTGGTGAGCGAACCGGATGCCATCTCCGCCTATCATCAGCTGCAAAAACTGTTTCAGCAGTGGCGTGACATCGGGCCGGTAGCGCGGGAATTTCGCGAATCTTTGTGGGCGCGTTTCAAGGAAGCTTCGAACGTGATCAACAGGAATCATCATGCGCATTTCGAAAAGATGAAAGCCAATGAAGAAAAAAACCTGATACAGAAAACGGCCATTTGTGAAACAGTTGAAAACATAGACTGTGAATCGCTGAAGACATTCAGGGATTGGGAAAAGAAAACCCGGGAAGTCGTTGAATTGCAGAAAAAATGGCACTCCCTCGGTTTTGCATCCAGGAAACAGAACAACAAAATATACGAACGCTTCCGGACGGCGTGCAGCCGTTATTTCGAAAAGAAGAGCGCCTTTTACAAATCCGTCAAGAAGGAATTTGAGAAAAACTTCCAGCTTAAACGGGAACTGGTTGCCCGGATGGAAGAACAGAAACACCGTACGGACTGGAAAGAAGCCACCAAAGCCATCATCGAACTCCAGAACGAATGGAAAAGAATCGGCCCCGTTGCACGTAAACATTCCGACAGCCTCTGGAAACAGTTCAGTGAAGCCTCCGATTATTTCTTTGAACAAAAGAACAAACTGTTCTACTCGCACAAGACGGAAGAATCGACCAATCTTGCTACCAAGCAGTTGCTGATTAAAAAAATCAACGAAATTGATCGGGACTTGCCGGCAGAAGAAACGTTGAGCAAGCTGAAACTGCTGATAGCCGAATGGAACACGGTCGGACACGTGCCTTTCAAGGAAAAAGACAGTCTCTACAAGGCTTTCCGGGCGGCCGTGGACGGGCAGTACGAACGGTTGAACGTCACCCAGTCCGACCGCCGGCAGCATCTCTACCGTCCGGCCTTTGCCGAAAGCGGACACGAAAAGGGAAAGTCGTACAGCGAACGCGACAGACTGATGCGAACCTACGAACGCATGAAAAATGAATTGCAGACGTATGAAAACAATATCGGATTTTTCAATACCTCTTCCAGGGGAGGCAATACCCTGCGGAAAGAGACGGAGCGCAAGATTCAACAGCTGAGAGAGGAAATGGCATTGATCGCGAAAAAGATTGATGCAATGGATGAAAATATCGAATAGCAAACTGCATTATTTCAATCCGGGACATGAAGCATCCGTCTGCCCGGGAAAAACTCATTACACCCCTGCGGCGCCGGTGCGCAAGATGATGGAAGACCTGGAACTTCTGCCGTTGTGGTATGGCGCGGCAGGCGATTATGTATGGGTGGACAGCGCGGCGCAAACGTCGCGTTTTCTGTCTTCCGTACCGCCTGCATTACGTCCTGCCGTCCTGCCGCTGTCACAGGCAGGAGGTCATGCGACGGCAACAAAACCGCTCGAAGCGGCGCCGTGGGGACTTTCACCGCAAAGCATCTGTTTCTTTGAGTCGCTTCGCAAGCGGGGCGTACCGCTTGTCGTTTCTCCGTGGAAAGAAGCGTATACCCGTCTGACGGGCCGGCAAACAGCCGCCGAATGTTTGCGGAAAGTACAGGCGCTTTTGCCGGAAACTTCATCCATTGCATGTCCCCGTTTTTGTACATCGCCGGAAGAAATCCGGCAGTTTATGTCCATATACCCGCCTCCCTGTCTCCTGAAAATGCCGTATTCCTGCTCCGGACGCGGATTGCACTGGATACGGACGGACCGCCTGGAAACTCCGACGCTTCAGTGGATAGCCGGCGCTTTGAAAAAACAGGGACAGGTCAGTATTGAACCGGTAGTGGATAAAGTCTGTGATTTTGCCATGGAATTTGAATCCGATGGAAAAGGGCAAGTCACCTACAGGGGATTGTCAGTCTTTGAGACGTTGCCGAAGGGTAGTTTCTGCAGTTGTCTGCTGGGCAGCGAAGAATCCTTGCGAAACAGGTTATTGGCCTGTGTGCCGGAAAAGTCATTGCGAGACCTGTGCGACGCCGTTACCGCTGTGCTGACGGAGAGGCTGGGCGCCGTTTACCGGGGGTGTCTGGGGGTCGACATGCTGATCTTTCGCCGGAGGAACGGTGCGTTTGCGATTCATCCGTTGATTGAACTGAATCTGCGCTATACGATGGGACTGGTAGCCTTGCAGTTGAGCCGCCGGTGGATACATCCTTCGGCCGGAGGACGGCTGACTGTTGTCTGCGAATCTACCCGGGGAGCGGCCTGTGCCTCGCATCTCCGGATGGAAAAAACATATCCTTTGCAACTGGAAAACGGGAAAATCAGGTCGGGATACTTTTCGCTCTGTCCCGTTACGCCCGAAACACATTACAGAGCCTGCTGTGTTTTGACATGAGTTGGTGTACGGCGGCGGAGAAAAGCGTTTGCGTCAATTCAGTTCCAGCCCTTTCATGGCCGTTTCCCGGCCGAGTATTTCGGCGCAGGTGAAAAAGGAAGTCACCGAGACGCCCAGTATGCCGTGCAGGTTCAGGTTCTGCCCTGTCAGTAAGAGATTGGGGATGGGCGTTCGCGGCGTGAGCACGGTATACATCGGCCGGGTACAGTCCTTGCGGATGCCGTAGGCCGAACCCTCAAACGCATGGGTGTAGGACGCATAGGAAAGCGGCGTACTCGCATACATTTTTTCCACAGCGTCGCGCAATCCGGGAATCTGTTCGGAGGCCAGCCGGATGCAGGCTTCCGCCCTGTCGGCTTTCAACTGCGCATACGATTCGCCCCGCCTGCCGGATTGCAGGTCTTTCCAGGGCATCACCTCGCTCCAGGACATCGGTGTAAGAATATCCAGCGCCGACGCACAGGAGGAGTTTGTCTCCGGCGGATAATAACTGATCATCACACACTTCGGGCCGTCTTCCGGACGGTCGTGCCAGCTGTCCGAGCGGTTGTCGTGCACGAACACATTCCGGTTCAGGTATGGCACGCTATCGGGTTTCAGCCGGAGGTGCAGCGTAAACATCCCGAACGTGTTCGGCAGCGAAGCAATCCGTTTTCGGTAGATGTTCCGCAGCAGTTTCGTCTCGTCAATCAGCGAGAGCGTATATGCCGGATGCACGTCCGAGATCACCCAGCGTGCCGACAGTCGCTCCTCGCCGTTCACCTCAACCGTCGCCAGCCGCCCACCCGCCTCTGTCAGGCGTGTTACTTCCGCCTGCGTCCGCACTTCGCCGCCCATCCTCCGGAGATGCTGCGCCAGTCGTTCGGCTATTTGCGATCCACCGCCGCGCAGCCGCCATGCGCTTTGAATAAAAGCGCTGTTGATCTGTGCAAATACGTAGAGCGGCAGCGTGCCGGCGCGTAATTCCATCTTCAGCGACGTACCCGAAAGGACTTTGCGAAGCAACGGATTGTCCGTCGTTTCTTGCAGGAAATCATACGCCGACTGCGCAAACAGGGAGGTGGTATACAGTTCGTCTGCATGTCTTCCGGGCCTGAAAGCATCGAACAGGTGTTCGCCGACGTGCTTTAGAAAAGCGGCATAAGCTGCCAGTTCGCCGCGCTGGGCGGGAAAACGCTGTGCCAGCGTGTCGGCGAAACGTTCGTATCCGTTAGCAAAGGCATACGTCTTTCCCTCCACGGCCACTTCGTCGAAGCAGGCTTCGTCCAGCGGATACCAGGGCAAATCCAGCAATCCGAAATAACGGAACAGCCGGTGCAACGGCTGGCCTTCCCCCAGTCCGCCGACGTAATGAAAGCCGGTGTCGAACCGGATATGACCGCGCTGAAACGTCTGGAGGCATCCTCCCGGCTGCGCATGGCGTTCCAGCACACACACCTTCATGCCGTGTCCGGCCAGGATATAACCACATTCCAGACCGCCCAAACCGCTGCCTATGATGACTGCATCGTATGATTCCATATTTTTTCCGGGATTTTCAATTCAACCGTTTTCCTTCTTCCATGGGTATTTTTCTGCCGGATAATACTGCATCGTCCTGTTTACATGCGCGACGTGCTTCACCCGCGATTGCATGGCTGCCCAGTTGTGCGAAACGAGAATCACGGATGCCCTCCGGCTGAAATCGTCCAGCAGTTCATACAGCCGTTCTTCGAAATGCCTGTCGACGTAGGTATCCGGTTCGTCGAGTACCAGCGCTTCCGGCTGCGACACGATGGCACGCCCCAGCAGTACGCGCTGCAATTCGCCTCCGGAAAGCTCGCCGACGGCCCGTTTGGCAAACTGTGCCAGCCCCATCTGTGCAATGACTTCATCAATCCGCTGCCCGTCTTCGGCAGAGAAGCGCTGCAACAGTCGTTTCCCGGCCATCAGGCCCGACGCTACCACTTCGCGCACGGAAATGGGAAAACGTTTGTCTATGCGGTTGACTTGCGGCAAATAACCGATCCTGAGAGCGGAAACAGGTCGGCCGTCACGGTAAAAACTTACGTGCCCTTCCGACGGTTTCAGCAGTCCCAGCATCACCTTGAGCAGCGTAGTTTTTCCGCCTCCGTTCGGGCCGGTGATTCCCAGGAAATCATGCTCGTGAACTGTCATCGACACGTCATGCAGGACGATTTTCGCATTGTAGGCCGCCGTGATATGCGTTATTTCCATTCGTTTTTCCATCGTTTCCGTTCGGGATTTCACAGCAGGCTTCGCGCAATCAAAATCATCTGTTCGTGCCAGTGCACGTCCAGCGGGTTGATCGTCACTATCCGGGCGCCGATTTCCTTCGCTACCTGTTCGGCATGTTTGCGGTCAAATTCCTGCTGTACGAACACTATCCGTACCTGCGCTGCCTTCGCGCGGTCTACCAGCGTTTTCATGGAAGCGGCCGAAGGCTCCCGGCCTTCCGATTCGATGGCCAGCTGCGTGAGGTGAAACTCGTCGGCAAAGTAAGTCAGTGCCGGATGATAGATGACAAACGTTCTGCACGTCAGCGTATCCAGCAGTTCGTGCAGCACGTGTTCCGTTTCGTCGATTTCCCGGAGCAGCTGCCGGTAATTGGCTTGATAGACCGTTTCATTCGCCGGGTCGAGGCTCACGAATGCCTGCAACGTATTGCGGGCGATGATGCGGGCGCCTGCCGTCGTATTCCAGATATGCGGGTCTTGCCTGTCGTGGGCGTGATGAACACAGGCCTGTGCCGTGTCGTTTGCGTGCATTGCCTCATTCCCTGTCCGGAGAATCCCTTCGGACAGATCGAAAAACGCCAGGTGCGGATTATTCTCCCGAATGGTCTGCATCCATACCTGCTCGAATCCGATGCAGCCGATGCGCAGATAGGCCCTGCTTCGGGCAATGCGTACCATTTCGTGGGGTGCGGGGTCATACGTTTCCGGGCTTTGGCCGACAGGTACCACCGTATGAACGGCAAAGCGACCGCCGGCGATCTTTTCTGCAAAATAGCGTTGCGGTTCAACGGTCACCGCCACACTTTCCTGTCGCGCCTGCTGCACACCGCCGCATCCCGCCGACAGCAGGCACGGCAGCAGCAGATACAGCGCCAGCCGTGCTTTTGACAGCCATTTCTTCCCCAGGTGGCGCACCGAATACCAGGAGGCCAGCAGGCCGATCAGTAATACCGTGGCGATGATTGCCAGCAGATCCGTGGCGGCCAGTTTCACCGGGTAATTGTCGCTCATGAACAGGCCCATGGAGCTGCCGAGCCTGATCAGGCCGTACTCCTGCTGGACGAGGCACAGGATCACGCCCAGCGCCATGCCGCTCAGTGCGCCCAGCATCGAGATCATGCATCCCTCGAGCAGGAATATCCGGCGGACGAGCCGGTCGTCGGCGCCCATGCTGCGCAGCATCCTCACGTCGTCCTGTTTCTCGATCATCAGCATGGAAAGTGAACCCACGACGTTGAACAGCGCGATCGCCAGCACAAAAGCCAGGATGAGGAACGTCATCCATTTCTCGGCCTGCATCATTTTATAGGAAGCCTCCTGCTGTTCATACCGGTTCTGTACCCGGAAATCCTCACCCAGCAGCGTGCGGATGCGCTTTTGAACCGACTTGATGCCGGCTCCGGGTTTCAGGCTCAGTTCCAGCGCCGAGACTTCCGTTTCGTAGTGCAGCAGGGTACGCGCCAGTGCAAGAGGCAGGATCATGCAGCTTTCGTCATATTCCGGCTGGTTGATGCAGAAGACGCCTGCGATGAAGGCATATTCCATGCGGTAGGAATGTAGCGGAGCGGCCAGGTCGACCGGCCGGTCGCGAACGGGCGCGTAGATTTCCAGCGGGGCGACAAACCCGGCGTTCACGCCCAGCGTGGAGGCCAGGCCGATTCCCAGTACGGAACAGAACGTGTCACCCTCCTGCAACGTGAATTTCCCGTCTACCAGCAGCGTATCAATCCGCACCATCTCCCGGAACGAAGGGCTTACACCCTTGGCCACGGCAATGACCTGCCGCCCGCCGTAGCGCACCAGCACGTGGTCCTGCAAGACCTCCGTACAGACAGCCACTTCAGGCATCTCGCGCACCTGTTGCAGGGCGCCGGCCTGCGGGTCGAACACTTTTGCCCTGACGGGTGTGATTTTCAGTTCCGGATCAAAATTGCCGAACATGGCGCTTACCAGCACTTCGAATCCGTTGAAGACCGACATCACGCACACCAGCGCCATCGTGGCAACCATCACGCCGCAGACCGATATCATCGAAATGATATTGATGGCATTGTGCGATTTTTTGGCGAAGAGATAGCGGCGGGCAATATAAAACGGCAGATTCAAGCAGCGTTATTTTTTTAAGAGTTGGTCGATATGCTCCGCGTAGTCCAGCGAGTCATCGAGGAAGAAACTCAGTTCCGGGATTTTACGCAACTGCATGCGCACGCGCTGTCCCAGATCGTAACGGATGGTCCGGTGGTTGTGTTCGATGGCGTCCATCAGTTCCCGGCCTTTTTCGGGAGGGAAGATGCTGAGGTATACTTTTGCCACACTCAGGTCGGCGCTGACGCGGACCGCGCTGACCGATACCAGCGTACCGCGCATGTTTTTGGTCTGTTTCAGGAAAAGGTCGCCCAGCTCCTTCTGGAGCAGTCGGCCTATCCTGTTCAATCTTGTTGCTTCCATATTACGTAATAATCGGCTAAATGATTTCTCGAGCGGCAAAGGTACGGATTTTTGAGCGAAAACCATTCTGCGCCTCCGTTTTTGGGTGCATTTCAGAGGGTCGCATCCTGATGCGGAAGGCGTTTTCTTTATAACCGGTGTACAGAAAATGCCGTGTCCGACAGAAGAGGCGTTTGCTCTGAAAATGACATCCGGAATACGGTCTTTTCGAAAAAAAATCCGATATTTGCACCGGTTTTTAAAGAACCTGTCAAATGATCATCATTAAAACAGAAAGAAAATGACAAAGAGTGCATTACAGATTGCACGGGCACGCTATCGTCCGAAGTTGCCTGCAGCATTGAAAGGTCCCGTGAGGGCAGTCAGAGGCGAAGAAACCCAGTCGGCAGCCCATCAGTATGAAATCAAAGCCCAATTTCCGGGTACGTACGGGATGCCGGTCATTACATTTGAAAAAAGCGACGAATCCGTTTCTTCACAGCCGATTAACGTGGGCGTAATCCTGTCGGGGGGACAGGCACCGGGCGGACATAACGTGATTGCCGGGCTGTATGACGGTCTGAAAGCCGCCAACAAAGGCTCCCGCCTGTTCGGGTTTATTCTTGGACCCGGCGGGCTGCTTAATCACAAATGCAAGCGACTGACGACCGGACTCATTAAGGAGTACCGCAACACGGGCGGGTTCGATATCATCGGCTCCGACCGTACGAAACTGGAAACGGAAGAACAGTTTAAACGGGGACTGGAGTTTCTCAAAAAACGCGGGATTCGCGCGTTGGTGATCATCGGCGGCGACGATTCCAACACCAATGCCTGCGTACTGGCCGAATATTACAGGACGACGGATTATCGCGTGCAGGTGATTGGCTGCCCGAAAACCATTGACGGCGACCTGAAAAACGAACAGATTGAGACCTCGTTCGGCTTCGACACGGCCAGCAAAGTCTATTCGGAACTGATCGGCAATATTCAGCGCGACTGTAACTCGGCACGCAAATACTGGCATTTCATCAAGCTGATGGGGCGTTCGGCCTCGCATATTGCGCTGGAATGCGCCTTGCAAACGCATCCGAACATCTGTATCATTTCGGAAGAGGTGGAAGCCAAAAACGAGACGCTGGACAACATTGTCGACCGGATTGCAACCGTCATCGCCCAACGCGCCGCCGACCAAATGAACTTCGGAACGGTACTGATCCCCGAAGGACTGATCGAATTTATCCCGGCCATGAAGCGGCTGATCAACGAACTGAACGACCTGCTGGCCAGCCGGCAGGAGGAAATGAGATTCAAACAGATGCCCCGTAACAAACAGCGGACGTATGTTATCGGGAGACTGACGGAAGGAAGCAGGGCTTTGTATTCCGACCTGCCGGAAAACGTGGCCTGTCAGTTGACACTGGATCGCGATGCGCACGGAAATGTGCAGGTTTCGCTGATAGAAACGGAAAAACTGCTGGCGGAATTAGTCGGTCGCCGGCTGGAAAAATGGAAGAAGACCGGCAAATATACGGGCACCTTCCTGCCTCAGACGCATTTCTTCGGCTATGAAGGCCGCTGCGCCGCTCCGTCAAACTATGATGCCGATTACTGCTACTCGCTCGGATACACGGCTGCATGTCTGATCCGGACGGGAGAAACGGGCTATATGGCTTCCGTGCGCAATACCACGGCGCCGGCCGACCAGTGGATTGCAGGCGGTATTCCGATTACGATGATGATGAACATGGAAAAGCGCAGGGGAGAGGACAAGCCTGTCATACAGAAAGCGCTGGTGAAGCTGGACGGCGCTCCGTTCAAGGCCTTTGCCGCCGCCCGCGACCTGTGGGCCTGCACGACGGACTACGTCTATCCAGGCCCGATCCAGTATTTCGGTCCGCCGGAGGTCTGCGACGCGCCGACCATCACCTTGCAACTGGAACAGCAAAAATAAAGGCGCACATGTTTTCCGGAATTGTAGAAGAAGCTGCTACCGTGGTAGCCGTTGAACCGGACAGGGGAAATGTTCATCTGACATTGCACTGTTCGTTTGCGGACGAGTTGAAAATTGACCAGAGTATTTCCCACAACGGCGTATGTCTGACCGTTGTGGGAAAAGGTCCGGATACCTACACGGTGACGGCGGTCAGGGAAACGCTGGAACGTTCCAACCTCGGCCTGCTGCAGGCGGGCGACCGGGTGAATCTGGAACGCAGCATGTTGATGAACGGTCGCCTGGACGGACATATCGTGCAGGGACATGTGGACCGGACGGCCGTCTGTACAAACGTGCGGGAGGCAGACGGCAGCTGGTATTATTCCTTTGCCTATGACTTTGATCGCGAAGAGGCATTGCAGGGATACATGACCGTTGAAAAGGGATCGGTCTGCGTGAACGGGGTGAGCCTGACGGTGTGCAACTCCCGGAAAGACCGTTTCGAGGTGGCGATCATCCCTTATACGCACGATCATACCAATTTTGACCGGATCAGGGCGGGAACCGTCGTAAACCTGGAATTTGACATTATCGGGAAATACATCAGCAAGCGAATGACCTTTGTCGATGAATAAACGGATTCGGAGTTTCGGAACTCCCGTACTGTAATCTCGATAGGGATTAATCGCATGTTCTCCGCATAATAAAGTTAGCCCGGCATTTTTTCCATACAAACGAAAAACCTGTGTTCCTTCACGGTTGCGCCTGTCTTTTCTCAGGCGTTGAACAGAGACGCTTCCCCACTCTGCATCAGGAAGATACAGGAAAACCATTATTACCTGTCAAGTAACAGCGTTATTCTACGCCGTAGAACAGCGTTATTCTACGTCGTAGAACAGCGTTATTCTACGCCATAGAACAGCGTTATTCTACGCCATAGAACAGCGTTATTCTATGCCGTAGAACAGTGTTATTCTACGCCGTATAACAGCGTTATTCTATGTCGTAGAACAGTGTTATTCTACGTCGTAACAGCGTTTTAGGACGTGTCGCGTAACAGCGTCACGAAGCGTTTCTTCGTAGCGTTACGAACGGCGGGCGTCAAATATTCAGTGTACTTTATGGAAGCGTGCCGAAACGGTATGGCAGACCTTTATTTCTGGCTGTTCAGGGCTTGATCGACATGCGCCCGGATGGCGGTTATATCGTCCGGATGAAACCAGTCTATGCTTTTGTCCCGCTTGAACCAGGTCATTTGCTTGCGGGCATAGATGCGCGTGTTGCGTTTGATTTGTTCGACAGCCGTGTCTAACGGCCATTCTCCATTGAAAAAGCGAAACAGTTCCTTGTATCCCACCGTGTTCAGCGCGTTGAGATGACGGAATGGATAGACGCGGCGAGCCTCGTCAACCAGTCCGTTCGCCATCATCCGGTCGACCCGCCGGTTGATGCGTTCGTAGAGTTCTTCGCGCGGGCGGATGAGGCCGATTTGAATGATGCGGAAGGGTCGTTCCCGGACGGCGCGGGTACAGAAGGACGAATACGGCCTGCCGGTCATCCGGCAGATTTCAAGCGCATGAATAACCCGTCTGTGGTTCCTCCGGTCGACTTTTTGATAATGGACGGGATCGGCCTCCTTCAGTTCTTCCAGAAGGACGGCTATTCCCTCCCGTTCATATTGTTTCCAAAGCGTTTTCCGTACCTCGGGCGTGACGGCGGGAATTTCGTCCAGCCCCTTGCATATGGCGTCGATATACAGCATTGACCCGCCGACCATCAGGACTGCGGGGTGTAGGACAAACAGTTCTTTTAAAAGGACAAGGACTTCTTCTTCAAACCGGCTGGCGCTGTAATAATCATCCAGCGCCAGCGTGCCGACCATGTAATGTCTGATGCGCGCCTGCTGTTCGGGTGAAGGAGCCGCCGTTCCGACGGGCAGGTCTTTGTAGAGCTGGCGCGAATCGGCCGAAATAACGGGGGCGCCGAATCTTTCGGCCAGTTGCAGGCTCAGTTCCGTCTTTCCCGTACCGGTGGGGCCGATCAACACAAGCAGTGCGTTCATCAATAACGCTCGTCGTCGTAGTAGCTGCCGATGCTGTCGTCGTCGTAATCGCCTGAAATCGTATTGAGTTCATCGTCGTTATATTCCATGTCGCCGTAGAAATTTTCGCCCAGTTCGACGTGCTGGTCGAGACGTTTTTCCATTTCGTCGATCGAAACGGACTGCGGCGGCGGATCGCCGACAGCCAGCGAACAGACGGGTCCGTCGATATTTTGACCCGTGATGATTTTATTCAGTTCGATGAAGAACGAGCGTTCCATCAGGAAATCGAAGACGTACAGCATTTTTTGATGTTCGTCTTCCAGCAATTCTTCCAGCGTGGTGTTCTCCATCAGATAGGTGTCTACTTCGGAGGATGCGTCCATGTCAATCAGCGTAATTTCGGTCTTTTTACTCCAGTCTTCATCGCAGATAAAAAAGGAGCACATCTCGTCGTGCTTGTATCCGCTGGCTTCCAGAATGGCATGGTGCAGGTCAAGAAAAGTGGCGGCGGGACTGATTTGTATTTCACGCCTGAAATGGTCCACTTCATCAGAAAGAATCAGAAATTGATATATCATACTTTAATTACATTTGTTTACCGGGTCAAAAATAAAACACTTACAGTCCATCATGCACCCGTTGCGCCGTTTTTTTTATTCGTCAATCGAACCCCGGACAATCCCCCGCTTCGAACTTTTGATGAAATCCAGAATCAGGTTGCGTTCGACGCTCGGTTCATATTCCGTTTCAATACACTGAACGGCTTCCGTGTTATTGAGTCCGCGAGTGTAGAGCGTACGGTAAATATCCTGAATGAGGTAGACCTGTTCGTTGGTGAATCCGCGGCGGCGTAAGCCGACGATGTTGATGCCGCAATAGACAATCGGTTCGCGTCCGATTAGCGTGTAGGGAGGGATGTCTTTCCCCACACGCGATCCGCCCTGGATCATGACGTGTTTGGAAATACGGGTAAACTGATGAATCAGCGTACCTCCGCTAACGATGGCATAGTCGTCGATTTCGACTTCGCCGGCGATCTGGGCCGCGTTGCCGACAATCACGCGGTCTTTCACCACGCAGTCATGGGCAACGTGCGAGTAGGCCATAATCAGGCAATGGTTCCCGATGACGGTTTTTCCTCTGGCGGCAGTACCCCGGTTGATGGTGACACATTCACGGATGGTCGTGCAGTCTCCGATTTCGACGGTAGTCTTTTCGCCGGCAAACTTCAGGTCTTGCGGAGTTCCACCCAGCACGGCTCCCGAAAACACCTGGCAACTGTTTCCGACAGAGGTCCCGTCAAGAATGACGGCGTGAGGGAAAAGGCGACAGTTATCTCCGATAACAACATCTTTCTCAATGACCACAAACGGGTCGATAATCACGTTGTTGCCGATTTTTGCTTCGGGATGAATGACAGCTAAAGGGGAATGCATCATTGCTATTTGTTTTTAATAATTTGTGCCATAAATTCTGCTTCGCAGGCTACCTTTTCGCCGATAAACACATGCCCTTTCATGGTGGAAATGCCTCTGCGGATGGGAGCCAGCAATTCCAGGCGAAAAATCAGCGTGTCGCCGGGAACGACTTTCTGACGAAACTTGACGTTGTCGATTTTCATGAAATAGGTGGAATACCGTTCCGGTTCACTGACCGAATTGAGCACCAGCAATCCGCCTGTCTGCGCCATTGCCTCAACCAGCAAAACGCCCGGCATGACCGGTTCCTGCGGAAAATGTCCCTGAAAAAAGGGTTCATTGACCGTTACATTCTTGATACCGACAATGTAATTGCCTTCGATTTCGATGATTTTGTCAACCAGCAGGAAAGGATAGCGGTGCGGAAGCAGCTCGCGAATCCGGCTGATGTCCATGGCGGGCGGCCGTTCGGGTTGATAGATGGGCGCCTGTACGTCATTCAGCTTTATATCTTTGCGAATCATTCGAGCCAGCTGGTTGTTGATTTTGTGTCCCGGCCGGGTAGCGATGATGTGTCCGCGGACAGGCTTTCCGATCAACGCGATGTCGCCGATCACATCCATCAGTTTATGCCGTGCCGGTTCGTTCACGTATACGAGCGGTTTGTCGTTGACATAGCCCAGCTCTTTCATGTTCTTGTGCGGCAGTCCCACCCGGTCGGCCAGCCGGTCCAGTTCTTCCTGCGACATCCGCTCGTCGTAGATGACGATGGCGTTATCCAGATCACCGCCCTTGATGAGATTGTTTTCCAGCAGCATTTTTACTTCGCGGACAAAAACAAACGTGCGCGAAGCGGCCAGTTCGGAGGCAAATTCGCTCAGGTCGTTCAATACGGCATACTGGTTGAAGAGTACGGACGAATCATAAGAAATCAGGACGTTGACACTGAATTTTTCGTCGGGAAGGATAACGAGCGACGAGCCGGTCTGCGGGTCCGTCACTTCTATTTTGTGACGAACGATATAAAAATCTTTCGGTGCATTTTGTTCCACCCATCCGGCCTGCTCGATTGCTTCCGAGAAGAAACGGGCGCTGCCGTCAAGAATCGGAAATTCCATTGCATCCACTTCGATCAGACAGTTGTCTATTTCCCATGCGTATAATGCAGCCATTGCATGTTCAATCGTACTGACCTGCACTCCGTTTTTGGAGACGACCGTGCCGCGTTGCGTATTCACCACATTTTCTGCCAGGGCATCTATCACGGGTTGCCCTTCAAGGTCGATGCGCTTTATTTTGTATCCATGATTTTCCGGTGCAGGATGAAATGTGATATGAATGTCCAGTCCGGTATGCAATCCCTTGCCCTGCAATGAAAAGCTGGTCGCAAGCGTTTTCTGTTTCTGCATTTCGATCGTTCTATTTATGATTGTTTTCTTTCAATGCTTCCACCTCTTTTTCCAGCCGGTTCAGCGTACGGTACAGTTCCGGCAGCTTGTTGAACACGACTCTTGAGCGAAAAAAATCCCTGGCGGGTATGCCCGGACTGCCCATCACCGAACCGGCCCGGGTAATGCTCCGCGCAATGCCGGACTGGGCGCCGATTTGCACTTGGTCGGCAATCCGAATGTGACCGACCAGCCCGACCTGTCCGCCAAACATGCAGCGTTCGCCGACTTTCGTCGAACCGGCAATGCCTGTTTGCGCCGCCACGACCGTATCTTTTCCTATTTCCACGTTGTGAGCGATTTGAATCAAATTGTCCAGTTTCACGCCGCGGCGAATGAGAGTCGACCCCATCGCGGCACGGTCAATGGTCGTATTGGCTCCAATTTCCACGTCGTCTTCGAGGATGACATTTCCGATCTGTGGAATTTTCAGGTACGTATCGCCTTCCGGCGCAAATCCGAAGCCATCCGAACCGATGACGGAGCCGGCCTGCAGGATGCAGTTCCGACCGATGACGGAGTCGGCGTAAATTGTCACATGGGGATAGATAATCGTGCCGTCGCCGACCGTCACGCGGTCGCCGATGCAGGCATGTGGATAAATCAGGCAACCTTTCCCGATGACGGACTGTTCGCCGATGTATGCCATCTCGCCGACGTAACAGTCTTCACCGACTGTGGCCGAGGCGGCAATGCAGGCGCTCGGGGCGACGCCCGTCTTTTTGGGTTTGGTCTGTTCTGCCAGATTCATCAGCAGGGCCAGGGAAGCATAGGCATTGGGTACCTTCACCAGGGTGGCCGGGACGGCTGCCGATGGGGTAAAATCGTTATTTACCAGTACGATACTTGCCTTCGTGCGGTAAATGTAACTTTCGTATTTCGGATTGGCCAAAAATGTCAGAGAGCCGGAATGACCTTCTTCAATCTTTGAAAAACGGTTCACCTTTACTTCCGGATTCCCTTCAACTGTTCCGTTCAGGAAACTTGCTATTTGTTGAGCTGAAAACTCCATGTCTATTTTAGTGTGCTTCGTTATACACCTGCTATCTGTACAAATCAGATTGATTGCAATTCTGTTCCTTTGATCTCCTTTTTCATACCGTTGAAAAAAAGTTCACAAAGGTGGCAATAATTTTCGGACAAGCCTATCATTTAGGATTATTTTGCTATCCTGGACAGGTATCCGGCCATCTCCCGCTGTATTTTCCGCGCTTCGCGGCGGGCTGCCGCGGCAAATGCTTCGGTCGAATCGGCGTAAATAATTGCACGCGATGAATTTACCAGCAGTCCGCACGCACTGTTCATTCCGTATTTACAGACTTCCGCCAGCGATCCGCCCTGAGCGCCGACGCCCGGTACCAGCAAAAAATGACTGGGCGCATGTTTGCGGATTTCCGCAAGCATACATCCCTGCGTAGCGCCGGCAACATACATCATCTGTTCATCGTCCGCCCATTCCTGCGACCTCTTCAGCACCTTTTCAAACAGGCGTTCCCCCCTGGCATCCCGTGTGAATTGAAAATCCTGCGCCCCCCTGTTGGAGGTCAGCGCCAGCAAAATCACCCACCGCCCTTCCGTCAGGAACGGCTTTACGCTGTCCTCGCCCATATACGGCGTAACCGTCACGGCGTCGACGTCCGCGTGTTCAAAAAAGAAACGGGCATACAGCCCGGAAGTGTTCCCGATGTCGCCGCGTTTGGCATCGGCAATAATGAACTGGTCGGGATGGTGTTCACGCAGGTAGGCTACCGTCCGTTCAAAAGCCGTGTAGCCTTTCGCGCCGAGGCTTTCGTAAAAGGCCAGGTTGGGTTTGTATGCCACGCTGTATGCAGCCGTGGCATCGATAATCGCCCTGTTGAACTCAAACACCGGGTCGTCGCCGTTCAGCAGATGCGTGGGGATTTTCCGGATATCCGTATCCAGACCCACGCACAGGAATGACTGTTTTCTCCATATGTTTTCAATAAGCGTCTGTTTGGTCATTTTGCTCGGTACATTAGATTGATAATTATAATTTGCCTGCTTTAAGCCGTTCCGTATTTTCGGCCACGGTCAGGTGGTCGATACAGTCCTGTATGTTCCCGTCCATAAAGGCGGACAGGTTATATGCCGTATAGTTGATGCGATGATCGGTGATGCGTCCCTGCGGATAATTGTAGGTACGGATTTTGGCCGACCGATCGCCGGTAGAAACCATGGTTTTACGTTTGGAGGCAATCTCGTCCAGGTATTTCCGGTATTCAAGGTTGTATAACCTGGTTCGCAGTTCGGCCAGCGCCTTGTCGTAATTCTTCAGTTTGGAACGTTCGTCCTGGCACTGTACCACAATACCGGACGGGATATGCGTCAGGCGGATGGCCGAATACGTCGTGTTCACAGACTGTCCTCCGGCGCCGGACGAACAAAATTCATCGCGCCGGATATCCCGTTTCTCGTTGATTTCCACATCAAATTCGTCGGCTTCCGGCAGCACGGCCACCGTGGCCGCCGAAGTATGTATGCGTCCCTGCGCTTCGGTCTGCGGCACCCGCTGTACGCGATGCACGCCCGATTCGTATTTCAGAATGCCGTATACGCCTTCGCCCGTTACTGTAAAAACAATCTCCCTGTAACCCCCGGTCACGCCTTCGCTGTAATGCGTGACCTGCACTTTCCAGCCTTTCGATTCGCAGTATTTTGCATACATCCTGAACAGGTCTCCTGCAAAAATGGCCGCTTCATCGCCGCCGGTTCCGCCCCGGATTTCAACGATGGCGTTTTTCCCGTCCTGCGGGTCGGCCGGAAGCAGCAGCAGTTTGATATTTTCCTCCAGTCCGGGCAGTTGCGTCTGACAGGCGTCCAGTTCCTCGCGAGCGATTTCCCGCATGTCTGCATCCGTGTCGCCGGACAAAACCGTCCTGGCTTCCTCAATGCCCCTAAGCGTCTGCAAATAGGTTGCCCTTACGTTCATCAGGCTGTCCAGCTCCCTGTATTCCCTGGAAAGACGGGTAAAGCGTTTCCGGTCGGCGATGACCGCCGGATCGGTAATCAGCGTCGAGACTTCCTCAAAACGGCCGGCCAGGCTGTTTAATCCGGACAGAAGAGTATGGTTTTCTGTTTTCAATGATCCCGCTATTTTCTTTAAATGGCTTGTTTTTGAGGAGAAAAATATGTTTGTGCAGTGCTAATTTCCACCGGGGAACCGGCAATTCCCGTTGGGAAACCGATAATTCCCCATGGGGAATCAACAATTCCCCATGGGGAATCAACAATTCCCGTTGGGGAATCGACAATTCCCGTTGAGGAATCGGCAATTCCCCATGAGGAATCGACAATTCCCCATGGGGAATCGGTAATTTCCCATGGGGAATCGGCGATTTCCACAAGGCTTTCGGGATCATTTCCTCCGTAAGGATATGCGCTAATGCGCAACAAAAAAGTTATTTTCTTCACATTATGCCATATTAAATTGCGGTGCAAAAGTAATGATATTCTTCTTCATCGAAAAACGTCTGGTGAAGAATTTTGCCATACCGTTCGGCCCGTTCCGTTTTAGGGATGCGAAAGGAGTGGCGTGTAACAGACCCTCCCGCAGGGAGGACACTTTATGAACCTTAAGTTTGCTTCAACCACCCTGAAACTGTAGCTTCAGGGTGGCCCCTATGGTCCATGTTCGCCCGGTCCATGCTGCAACATCTGCTTGATTCGACGGTGGGTATCCCCATGTCATCAAGTGAAGCAAAAACGGATGACATGGGGAGAATGACCTGCGAAAGGTTGCAATACCTGTTTTCTGTATTTGCAACTCCGCCGTTCATGCTCAGCGCTCCACTTTTTTGCAGCGGAAAGAGGCTTCTTCACCTTCCGTTTACGACCGGCCTGATAAGGAAGGTATAGGAATACGTCTCCTCCAGCAGGCGGTATTTATCCAGCGGTTTGGCGCCCCAGCTGTCATCTCCGCCGACGCCCGTCTGCGCAAGGTCGATGTTGACGAACAGACTGTTACGGGGATATACGTTCGTGGGGTGCATTTGCTTTTTTCCGAATCCGGGGTCAAGATCTTCGTCCGGGTTGTGACGGGCGTTGAAACAGATGCGGTTGGCAACGCTTTCCTCAAATCGAAGGCCGAAACCGGAGGCGTCGGTAAATGCAACGTAGCGCACGTCTGTCCGGTAACCGTTTTCCTGCGGACGGATGTAGTCGTAGTTCAACTCGTCGACCGTGCAACTGTATTTCTTCACAAAGGCAGACGTATGGCGGTCGCTATAGTTCTCCCACGGACCGCGCCCGTAATAGGTAACCCGGTCAAAGTGCGCCGGAAGTTGCATTTTCATGCCGAAACGTACCGGTTCGGGCAGGTTTTTGCCGGTCAGGTTCATTGTGCCCGACACTTCGATGGAGCCGTCGGGACGGATGCAGTACTGCGTGATGTAGGGAATGTCCAGATAGTTGATTTTCTGTTCGGCACGAACGACCACATCGCCGTCAAGTATGGAAACGGTAAGTTCAGCCGGCGTCAGGCTTTCGCCGGCGTTCCGCCAGAGGTTGGAGGTACGCTGGAGTTGACGGCCAAAGTCGTTGTCCGTGGGTGCACGCCAGAAATGGGGAACAGGCTCCTGCGTGAGCAATGGCTTCCCGTCACAGGTATATTCGGACAGGCGTCCGTTCTGTTTGGAAATCTTTCCACTCACCAGCCCGTCGGCGCTGGTGAAGGCGACCTCCCGGTCCGTGTGCCGGAGCCGGACGCTTCCGCCGGGGTTCGCAGCGCGCTGCTTTGCCGGCGCACAGAGCAGGAACTGCTCCTCGGCAATGACGTGGCCGGCGGGTACCGGCTCCGTGGCCCGACGGGTCAGCGCTTTCACGACCAGGAAATACTCCCTGTCCGTCCCGACACGCGAGGCATTACAGGGTACCACCGTCTGCAGCGTAGCGCCCGGCTTACCTTCCACTTGCCACTGCCCGGCATCCACACGTTCGCCGTCGGCATACAGTTCCCACGCGTAGTCGAAACTGTTCAGGTCGGTAAACAGGAAATGATTCTGCATACGGATTTGTCCCGGAACGGTGGTGAAGTCTTCTTCCATCCGGATGGACTGGTATACTTTCTTCACCTCGTTCAGCGCGGGATGCGGCGTGCGGTCGGCGGCAATCAGGCCGTTGGCACAGAAGTTCTCGTCGTGTGTCCAGCGGTGTCCGCCCAGATCGCCGCCGTAGGCCCAGTATTTGCGTCCCAGATTGTCGCGGACTGCAAGCCCCTGGTCTACCCAGTCCCAAATGAATCCGCCCTGCAGGACGGGGTATTGCATGAAAACATCCCAGTAATCCTGAAAATCGCCGGTGCTGTTGCCCATGGAATGGGCATATTCACACTGGATATAGGGACGGTAGATACCGGGTTTGACGGCATACCGGATCATGTCGGGAATCTTGTCGTACATCGGGCAGACGATGTCCGTGAAAGGATTTTCTCCGGCGCGGTTGCACTGGACGGGACGTTTGGCCCTGTCGTGCTCCTTGAGCCACCGGAAGGTCAGTTCGTAGTTGGGGCCGAAGTCACTTTCGTTGCCCAGCGACCAGTTGATGACACAGGGGAAATTCTTGTCACGCTCAAAGACGCGGACCGTACGGTCCAGATGCTGGCCTTTCCAGTCTTCGATGAAAGAGGGGTGACGGCTGCGGTCGAACCCGTCCATGCCGTGGGCTTCGAGGTTGACCTCGTCGACTACGTAGAATCCGTAGCGGTCGCAGAGCCGGTAAAACTCAGGGGCCTGCGGGTAATGGCTGGTACGGATGGCGTTGATGTTGTGTCGCTTCATCAGTTCGAGATCTTTGATGCGCGTCGCCTGGTCCACGTAATGCCCATAGTGTTCATGATGTTCGTGAAGGTTCACTCCGCGAATAATCACCGGCTGACCGTTGAAAAGCAAGCGGCTGTCCCTGATTTCCACTTTTTTGAAACCGGTTTTGCAGCCTGCCCATTCCGCCGTTTGGCCGTTTGCGTCCTGCAGTTCGATGACGACGGAATAGAGCGTGGGAGATTCCGCACTCCATTTGGCCGGTTCGGGTACGGTCGCCGAGAAAGTGACCGACTTGCTGCCCTGTGCCGGGATGCCACTGACATTCCGGTCTTTGGAAACGATTCGTTTGCCGGTTTCGTCAATCAGGGAGAGTTTGACCTTGTGAGTTTTCGCCCTGTCCGGGGTGAAGTTGCGGAGCGTGACATCCGCGCGAAAGAGTCCGTTCCGGTAGTCTTCGTCCAGGTCGCCGACGATGAAGAAATCTTCGATGGATACCTTTGGCCGGGCCATCAGCAGGACGTCGCGTTCGATGCCGGCCAGGCGCCAGAAGTCCTGGTCTTCGAGATAGGAGGCGTCGCTCCATTTGAAGACCTGTATTGCCAGCAGGTTTCTGCCGGCTTTCAGACAGGGCGTGAGGTTGAACTCCGCCGGCGTTTTGGCGGCTTTGGTATAGCCGATTTTCCGGCCGTTTACGCAGATCGTTGCCGCGCCGGAGATGGAGCCGAAGTGCAGGAAGATTTCCCTGCCCTCGAAGGCGGCCGGGACTTCAAACCAGGTGCGATACGTGCCGATGGGCAGATCGTCGTTGTCTACGTATGGCGGGTTGACGGGGAAAATGTACTTGATGTTCGTATACACGGGTATACCGAAGCCTTGTGTTTCCCAGCTTCCGGGCACCTGAATGTCTTTCCATGAGGCGTCGTCCAAATGTTCTTCATGGAAATTGGTCGGTTGCCGGCCGACATTTTCCGCAAAGTGGAACTTCCACGTGCCGTTCAGCGATTTCACATAAGGCGACTCAAACTTGTCGTCACGTTCCACCTGCGCTGCGTCGGCATAGGGAATAAAATACGCTCTGGCAGGCTCTTTCCCTTCGTCCACAATCCGGGGATCTTCCCAGAAATGAGTCTGGGCAAACGTTACCGGGCTGCCCAGCAGGAATAATAAAAAGAAATACTTCTTCATTGTTTTCGTTATTTGATAATTAACCTAAATCTTATTTGCGTGTAAAGCGGCTCAGGACAATCCGTCCCCGCACGTCGCCGATGATTCTGTCCGAAACACACAGCGTCCGAAAGTCATATTCCGCTCCGTAGCGTTGCATGAGGGTCGGAAAATCTCTTTCGGCGGCCAGGAAAAAACCCGTTTGCGGCTGCTCGGTCTCGAAATTCCGGAAACAGTTGCCCAGATAGAAGTTCAGCCCGTACATGTTATAGTAGGTATGCAGGTCGTTCATCACATATACGTTCGTTTTGTCCAGACCGTACGTCTGTCTTATTTCTTCGGCAAAAGGGCGCGCCGAACTTTCCCGGCGAACGCTTCTCATCACTACGCCATCAATAAACAGGTGAGTACAGAAAACCAGGAAAAATGTCGCATACAGTATTTTGATATTGATTTTCTTTCTCATCAGGTAGACGACGGTGATCAGCGAAACCGACAGCAACATGCCTGTCAGCGCTATCGTGATACCGGGCGAGAACGAACGGGCAACCGCATCCAGCGTGGCGGACGCGAAACTGCCGGAAACATATCGACCGGCCAGGCTGCGAATGTCAATCAGTCCGGTCATTTGAAGCGCCGCCACAACCGCCGCAACCGCCACAAGCGAGGCAAGCACGCCGGCATACAGACGAATCACTTTGGAACGATATTCCGCCAGATACAGGCAATGCCGGGCGATAAACAGGGCGATGAAAGGATACGCCGGCATCAGGTAAACGCTTCGCTTGCTGCTTGGAAAGGAGTAGAAAAACACAATACAGACGGAAGCCGTCAGGCTAAACAGTCTGACGGAGTCCATCGTCCGGAGATGCAGCCACAGTCGCTTCGGCCATTCTTTCAACGGAACGCCGGGCTTACCGGTTTTCAGTCCGAAGAGAGAGAAGAAAAGTAACAGCGTCCAGGGGAGAAAGCCGGCTGCCAGCGTGACGAGAAGATACCCTGTCCCGTTCTCATGTCCCAAATCGTAGTGAATGTTTTCCGGATTGAGATGGAAAAACCGTCCGAAGTTTTCGGCCAGCACCACGTTCAGGAAATCATCTCCCCCCATCCGCCAGGCCTCAATGTACCAGATGGAAGGAAGAAAGAGCGAGGCAATACCGATATAAAGCAGCGATTTACCTATCTTGAAAAGAGTGTATTTACGCACCAGCAACAGGTAGACGCCAAACACAAACAGCGGCAGAATCAAACCCACCGGCCCCTTGGTCAGGACGGCGCCGCTCAGCAGGAGGGGAATCACAACAGGCAATCCTTTGAGTTCGCCTTCATCCTCCCACCGGAACAGCCGCATCAGTCCGGCGACGGTAAAGAAGGTCAGCAGCATGTCAACGCGCGCCGTCATGCCTGCGCGATGGATTTCCACGCAGGTCAGCAGCAGCAGCGTTGCAATAAAGGCTTCCTGAAAGCGGACTTTCCTGCCGAAAAAGAGGAGCGAAACGGCCAGCAGCGCCGCATAAGCCAGCGCTGACGGGAGGCGGGCGGTGAAGGGTGAGACGTGTCCCTGCGGCAGAGAAAAGAGCGCCATCAGCCAGTGCGTCATCGGCGGTTTGTAGGCAAACTCGTCGGCATAGGCTACGGGCAACATCCAGTTTCCCGATTCCAGCATCGAAACGGCAACAGCCGCCTCGCGCGGTTCGCCCTTGGTCGAAAACTCTCCCGTGGCTATCCACGGCAGGACCGACAACAGAGCAACCAGCAGCATTGTACTTACCGGTTTTTGCAAATATAGATATTGAAGCGCTGTCGTACGCATATACATTAGTCTTTTCCTTTACAGTTTTTTTTGCAGGCTACAAAAGAACAACTTTTTACGGATATATCAAAACTGTCTTTCGCCAGAAAAAGTTGACATCCCAAAGAGTTAACGATGAAATTGCGAACAGAGAAACAGCGACTGTATTTTGAAGAAGTCATCAGATTACATTGTGAGTATGGCTGCGGAGAAGATCGCATATCCCGAATTATACCGGCAGGGCATTCTGCGGTGTCAGGATGGATAGCTGTCTTTGCGGCGGAAAACGCGGGAAAAACCGTTCCGATGAAAAAACAGCAAACAGGTTCGGCGCCCGGCGGCGCTATCCGGGGCCATGACGTGAAAGCCCTGCAGGCGGAGGCTGTCCGCTTGCAGAATCCCGGCACAGGCGGAGCGCATCAACGGCACGATGAAGAATGAACTGCTGAAAGGAATTGTCTTCCGGGCATGGATGAAGTAAAAGCCGCTGTAACAGTGGCGGCAGACTTCTACAATAATGAAAGGCCGCATATGAGTATTGACATGATGCCGGGGTCCCGTTAATTTAACGTAATTCGGCGTGACCGACGAAACTCTTGTCTATCTTTGCACTTCAGGATATGAACCCATAAAAAAGAATGATTTATGAAACGGAAAAGTATTTTATTAACATCCATGCTGGTGCTGTGTTCGCTGGCAACCATGGCGCAAAAATTTGCGCTGATTGATATGGAATATATTTTGAAGAATATTCCGGCATACGAAATGACAAACGAGCAACTGTCGCAACTCTCCAAGAAGTGGCAAAACGAAGTGGAAGCGCTTCAACAGGAAGCTCAAAACCTGTATAAGAGCTATCAGAGCGATCTGGTGTTTCTCTCGGCAGAAATGAAAACCAAACGCGAGGAAGAAATTGTCAAGAAAGAACAGGCCGCGCAGGATTTGAAACGCAAATACTTCGGAGCGGAAGGCGAACTGTATCAGAAGCGGAACAGCTTGATGAAGCCGATTCAGGACGAGATCTACAGCGCCGTGAAGGAAATTGCCGAAGACAAGGGCTACCAGGCCGTTGTTGACCGCGCATCGGCCATGAGCCTGATTTTTGCCTCGCCGAAAATAGACATCAGCAATGAAGTGCTTGTGAAATTAGGATATTCAAAATAATTGCGTACATTTGCACGCAATTCCTTTGGGAAACATGAAAGTAATCAGATAAACAACTAATTATTAAATATGACAGTTAAAATGAGAAAATTGATAGTGCTATGCTTTGTGCTGTTCCCGTTGGGGATTGGTGCACAGGAGGTGAAAATTGCAATTGTAAATCAGGCGGAAATTTTCAACGTGATGCCGGAAGTCTCGGATATAGAAACCAAATTGGCTACATTAAACGAGCAGTATGAGAAGGATTTGAAGGTTATGACGGATGAACATCAGAAGAAGTATGCAGATTATATGGCCCAGCAGGATTCGCTGACGGAAAATATCAAACTGCGCCGCCAGCAGGAAATACAGGACCTGGAAACCCGGATTCAGAACTATGTACCCAGCGCCCGTCAGGACATGGAAAAGCAGGCGGAAGAACTGTATGCTCCTCTTCGGGAAAAAATACAGAACGCCATCAAGGCGGTAGGTGATGAAAAGGGATATGCCGTCATCATCAATCCGCAGGCGCTGCTTTATGTCGGAAGTACGGCCGTTGACGCCACCCCCTTTGTAAAAGCCAAACTGGGACTGAAATAACAGGAACGCCACCCGGACATTGAAGGTCCGGCATTTAACTCGAAACTTGAAACTTTTTCAGAACGAAAGGGATGTCTTTCCCGCAGGGGAGAAGACATCTTTTTTTTTATGAAAGCAGATGATAAAAGCATACCCGTCGGGATTTTTGACTCAGGCTACGGCGGGTTGACCATTCTTGAAAAGATACGCGAATGGTTGCCGCAATACGATTACCTGTATCTGGGCGACAATGCCCGGGCGCCCTACGGGGTACGGTCGTTTGAAGTGGTTTACCGCTTTACGCGCCAGTCTGTGCAGTATCTGTTCAACGCCGGCTGCCCGCTGGTGATTCTGGCCTGCAATACGGCTTCGGCCAAGGCGCTGCGAACTATCCAGCAACGCGACCTGCCCCGCATGGATCCCACACGGCGGGTGCTGGGAATCATACGCCCCACGGTCGAAATCGTGGACCGGCTCAGCCAAACCAAACACATCGGCATTTTCGGAACGCCGGGCACCATCGTTTCCCGGTCGTATGCACTGGAAATCGCCAAGTTATTTCCGCATGTCACGCTTGTGAGTGAAGCCTGTCCGATGTGGGTACCCCTGGTCGAAAACAATGAATGCAATTCCCCCGGCGCCGACTATTTTGTGAAACAGCACGTCGACCGGCTGCTGGCGCGGGATGCGCGGATCGACACGATTCTGCTGGGATGTACACATTATCCGCTCCTGACGGAGAAAATCAAACAGTTCCTGCCCGGGGGCATTACGCTTTTTCCGCAGGGAGAACAGGTGGCCGATCGACTGAAGGATTACCTGCTCCGTCATCCGGAGATAGACGGACAGCTGACGAAGAAGGGACGCTGCCGTTTTCTGACGACCGAATCCGTGACCAAATTTTCGGAAATGGCCTCTCTGTTCCTCAAACGGCCGGTCACGGCAGTGACTCAGGCCGTAATCAGTTAGAAAGCATCGTAAGGTAAATTGAATATGATACGCAATCGCAGTTTGTGGACCTGCTGGCTTGTGAGCCTGTGCCTGTGCTTTTTCCTTTCCCTGAACGCTCAGTCGGAAGACTGGGACCGGCGGATGCGGGAAAGCGGCATGGTGGATGTCCGGACGCTCGATTCGACCATTCAGGTGCGTCTGGCCTATGCCACGCCGGTCAATTTCATGAGCAGGGCCGTGTATCAGGGCGCGACGGGGGCCTGGCTGCATCCCGATGCGGCCGGGATGCTGGTCCGGGCGCAGCGGTATCTGCGGGAGCTGCATCCGGGCTACAGTCTGCTTGTCTATGACGCGGCGCGCCCGATGGCCGTCCAGCGGCTGATGTGGGAGCAGGTGCGCGGCACGCCCCGGGCGTATTACGTCTCCAATCCGCGAAAGAAAAACGGACGCCACAACTACGGCATGGCGGTGGACGTCACGATTGTGGACGATACCGGACGGCCGCTCCCGATGGGTACGCTCTTCGACTATTTCGGCGAAGAGGCGAACACGAACCGGGAAGAGGCGCTGTTGCAGGCAGGCCGGATCAGCCGCGAAGACTGTGATAACCGCCGGTTGCTGCGCCGCGTCATGCGCCGGGCCGGCTTCACCGCCATCACCAGCGAGTGGTGGCATTTCAACGCCTGCTCCAGCCGTACCGCACAGACAAAATACAAACTGATCGAATAAGTACCGACCCGGCGGCCTGACCCGGTGACCGGTGACGGCGGCGCTTTTCTCCGCAGACCTGTTTCCGGTCAAAAGGCTAAATCAAAATGAATGAGCAGATTATCGGCATACCGTGAGTCGTCTTTCCGTGGCGGCTCCGTTCTGCATCACAGCATAACGTTATGCTGTGTCACAGCATAAGGCTATGCCGTGTCGCAGCATAAGGCTATGCCGTGTCACAGCATAACGCTATGCTGCGTCGCAGCATAAACGGGCAACAGCATCCGAACGGCCAAACAGCCGCAGCGGCCGTTCAGCTGCTTCAGGAGGATGATCCGGAGTGGGGCGCCACGGCATACAGTACGGTGTCGATGGCCAGTTTCTTGTGCACCCTGAAATGAAAGCGGTATTCGGGTACAAGGGAGTGGATGAAGGCGGGGATGTCGATCAGGTCGCGTTGCCGGTGATAGATGCTGATTCCCAGCAGCGGCCGGTGTGTGCGGAGGGTTTGTTCGGCGCCGCGGAGCGCCATCAGTTCGGCGCCTTCCACGTCCATTTTGAGGTAGGTGACCGGCCGGCCGGCCGCGATGCGGTCGACGGTATCCACCTCAATGCTCTGCGCGGCCTCTGCGGCAATCATCGAGAGCATGTTTCCTTCCGCCTGAAAGGGCAGGCGGCCGGCGAAGCTGTAGATTCCCCGGTTCACGGCCTCAATGCCGGTCAGCCGGCGGTCGGCGATGAAGCGCGTCAGCCGGCGGAAGTTGGACGGGTCGGGTTCGGCTGCCCAGATGTGGCGGTAGCGTCCGCCGGTAGCGTGCAGGAAATCGGCGACGGTGTCGCCGGTGAAGGCGCCGCAGTCGAAATAGGATTCGTGGTCCGTCAGCCTGAAGAGTCCGGCGGGGAAGTACTGTGCCCTGTCGAAAAAGGGCGGGATGTAGCGCATGTCCTGTCGGGTTTTGGCCAGCAGGTAGGCGACGAAGGAGTCTTGCGAGAGCGGGTCGCCAAGGCTGCGGTAAAGGGCTTCGAGCGGTTCGCGGTGCGCTGCGACGAAGGAGGGCGTAATGATTTCCATGTCGAACAGTTCGGAGAGATAGTCGACCGACCGGGCGTTGCGGAATTTCCGCGCGATGTGGCCGGTCCGGGCATACCCCCCGACAAAGCCGATGAGGACGTGGTAGGCCGCAAAGCGTTTGTCCGCACCGGCTGGCGTGTATACATCCGTGCCCGACAGCGCGGGCGTATCGACGGCGGCCGGACAGTCTTCGTCCACGACCACGCCGGCAAGGTGCAGGCCGCAGGCCGACAGTTTGTTGACGATCCGGTCTCCCACGTCTTCTGCCGCGCCGTACAGGATCACGGGACAGGGCGAGCGCCGGAGCGATGCCGTCACCTCTTCGTCTTTCACGGTGAAGTCCGGCCTGAATAATTCCTTGAAATCCATTCTGTGTTATTTATCCGCGCGTTGTTTTATTCTTGCTGCCGCCTTTGCGAGCGCCTGCCCGTAAGCCGTTTCATAATGGGCAATGAAGTGTTGCCATTCGGCTTTGGAGGCCAGGTCGAAACAGGTCTTGCGAAGGGCTTTCCGTTCGGCTTCCGGCTTCCGGCTCAGGGCGAGCAGCAGTCCGGCCACGGTTTCCGTCACCTCGCCGTAATTGTCGTCCGTTCGGTGGACTGCGGCCACGCCGTCGTCCAGGGTCTCTGCGGGCACGGTGCTTTTTGCCCACGCGCCGAAGCCGGCCAGGTCGGTCGTCACCGTCGGGACGCCGAAGGCGATGCTTTCCAGCGGCGTATATCCCCACGGCTCGTAATAGGAGGGGAAAACGGTTGCATCCATTCCGATCAGCAGGTCGTAGTAGGTGAGGTTGAAAATGCCGTCACAGCCGTCCATGTAGCAGGGGACAAAGATGATTTTCAGCCTGTCGGACGGGCGATTGGAGAAGCCGGCATGGAAAAGAAAGTTCATCACGGGGTCATCCGCCATCCGGTGGAGCCAGTGAGTCAGCAAAGGCGTCTGCATCGGTACCGTCTGCGGAAAATCCTGTTCAAGGGCCGCTTTCAGGTCTGCTCGGGGCGCATAGACCCAGGCGGGCACCAGGATGAAAGCCAGCGTTTCGCGCTTCAGTTCGTCCGACAGGCGGAGACGGTTCATGGCGTCGATAAATACGTCGAGGCCTTTGTTGCGGTACTCATAGCGCCCTCCGGTGGCAATCAGAAAGGCCTCCGGATCGACCGGCGCGCCCAGCAGTTTTCCTGCTGCGCGCAGCAGGGTCTCCCGCGCTTTGCCGCGCCGGATCTCATAGGCTTCGCCGGCGGGCACCAGATCAGGTTCGAACCCGTTCGGCGTGACCGTATCCGGCGCCTTGTCCAGCAGGCGGGCACACTCCATGGCCGTGATGCGGCTGACGGTTGTGAAGCTGTCGGCCCGGTGTGCCGCCTGTTTCTCCAGGGCATGTTTGGCTTCGACATGCAGTTCGCGCGCCATCTGGTCGCCGTCATATCCCTGCATATATCCGTAGAGCGGTTTGCCGTTGCCGGCAATGGCGCGTCCAACGGTCGTGGCATGGGTTGTGAACACGGTGGCCACGGCGGGCAGGTGTTTCCGGAGAAAGAGCAGTCCCATCCCCAGCATCCATTCGTCAAAGTGGGCGATTACCCGCTGCTCTTCCAGATGATGGAAGCGGTAAAAACTCCGGATGGTTTGCGCCGCGGCATACGCGAAAATGCACGATTCGTCATAGTCGCCGTAGGCAACGGACGAATCGACGCCGAAAGTTTCCCATATCTCGAAAAACAGCGTGTTCCGTTCGGAAAAAAAGGGTTTGAAGTCAACCAGCACGACGGGCGGCATCCCGCAGATGTTCCATCGTCCCACCTTGATGCGCAGCGTTTCATGCGCGTGGACGTGCACAGCCCATTCGGGGAAAAGCGACGGATCGGCGATGAAATCGGGAGCGGGCTGTCCGAGGTCGGGGCCGATGAAAATTGCGCGGTCGCCATAGCGCTGATGCAGCGTCCGCGCCTTGGTGGAAAGTACCGTGTAGATGCCTCCGACCTTGTTGCATACCTCCCAGCTGCTTTCGAAAAGGAAGTCAGGCCCTGCCGTGTTTGCTCCGTATCTACTCATGGCGTGCGGGATAACGGCCCAGACGCTGTTCGGCCCAGGATTCGTATTTGGTGCCGGGACGTCCGTAAGCGCAAAACGGATGGATACTGATGCCGCCGCGCGGCGTGAAGCGCCCGGTCACTTCGATGTATTTGGGATCCATCAGCCGTATCAGGTCTTTCATAATCAGGTTGACGCAGTCTTCATGAAAAGCGCCGTGATTGCGAAAGCCGGACAGATACAGCTTCAGGCTTTTGCTTTCGACCATCCGGCAGTCGGGGAGGTAGTCGATTTGTATGGTAGCAAAGTCAGGCTGTCCGGTAATCGGGCACAGGCTCGTAAATTCGGGACAGCGAAAACGCACCCGGTAGTCATGCTCCGGATGCCGGTTTGCAAATGTTTCCAGTATCTGCGGAGCATAGCCTGTCGGATACTCCGTCTTGCGGCCCAGTGCCGTCAATCCTTCTTGTGAACGTTCCATATGCTTATTCCATTTTCTGTTCAAGATTCCTGCCGCTCATGCGGAGGTATTTCTCCAGTCCTTCGCGGCGCAGTTTGCAGGCCGGACAGTGGCCGCAGCCCTCCGCCGGAATCCCGTTGTAGCAGGTGAGCGTCTGTGTACGCACCTGTTCAAACACACCCAGTTCGTCGGCCAGCTGCCACACTTCGGCCTTGTCGCGGTTCATCAGGGGCGTATGGATGACGAACTGCTCGTCCATGGCGAGGTTCAGCGTCACATTCAGCGACCGGACAAAGGTATCGCGACAGTCGGGATAGCCGCTGAAATCGGCTTCCGAAACGCCCGTCACCAGGTGAAAAATATGCCTTTGCCGCGCCAGAATCGCGGCAAAGGCGAGAAAAACCAGGTTGCGTCCCGGCACAAACGTATTGGGATAGCCGCCGGCAGGCATTTCCATATCCATCTCGACGGAGGCATCCGTGAGCGAACTGGAAGACAGATGAGCAAGCAGGGAGAGGTCCATCAGATGGAAGCGTGTCCCCGCCGCCTGCGCGATTTTTCGCGCCACTTCGGCTTCGAGCACATGTTTCTGCCCGTAGGTAAAACAAAGGGCTTCCACCTTTGCAAACTGTTTTTTTGCCCAAAACAGGCAAGTTGTAGAGTCCTGTCCGCCGGAAAAGCAGACAAGCGCAGCATCCGGATATTTCATTCTTATCTTGTTTTTAACGTGGTTCAACAAGCACACGGCGCAAAGATACGACAAAAGTCCGGATAACCGGACGAAAAAGAAGTGTGTCACTGCCGAAGGGGCGAACCGGCTGCGCAGGCATCAGGATGCGACCGTCTTTTTTTGTCCCGAATGTTTTATTGCTTACTTTTGCGTGCGTTATGAGACAATACATAAACTTGCTTGAAGACGTGCTCCGGCAAGGGGTGGAAAAACAGGACCGGACAGGCACGGGAACACGGAGTATTTTCGGGTATCAGATGCGCTTTGACCTGCGCGAAGGATTCCCGCTGCTTACCACCAAGAAACTGCACCTGAAGTCGATCATCTACGAACTGCTGTGGTTTTTGCAGGGTGATACGAACGTGCGTTACCTGCAGGAACACGGCGTGCGCATCTGGAACGAATGGGCAGACGAATCCGGCGACCTGGGACACATCTATGGCTACCAGTGGCGTTCCTGGCCGGATTATAAAGGCGGCTGCATTGATCAGATCAGCGATGCCGTTCATGCCATTAAGCATCACCCCGATTCGCGACGCATCATCGTGAGCGCCTGGAACGTGGGCGACCTTGCCAACATGAACCTCCCGCCCTGCCACGTGTTTTTCCAGTTCTACGTGGCCGGCGGACGGCTGAGTATGCAACTGTACCAGCGGAGCGCCGATATTTTTCTGGGCGTGCCGTTCAATATCGCTTCCTATGCCCTGCTGTTGCAGATGACGGCGCAGGTGACCGGCCTGGAAGCGGGCGATTTCATCCATACGCTGGGCGATGCGCATATCTACAACAACCACCTCGAACAGGTGCAGGTGCAGTTGACTCGAACGCCGCGTCCGCTCCCGCAGATGAAAATCAATCCCGACGTAAAAAGTATTTTCGACTTCCGCTACGAAGACTTCGAACCGGTCAATTACGACCCCTGGCCGCATATCAGGGGCGAAGTATCGGTGTGAAATTTAATCATTCAAGGATTTCTCATGAGTATGATTTCCATAATTGCAGCCACGGATGAACAGGGAGCCATCGGTAAAGGCCGGCAACTGCTGTGGCATCTGCCTCACGACCTGAAACGTTTTAAGGAAATCACAGCCGGTCATACGGTGATTATGGGACGGAAAACGTATGAATCCTTGCCTCACGGAGCCTTGCCGGACCGGAAAAATATCGTCCTCAGCGCCGACTCTGACAGGCATTACGAACATTGCGATCTCTGTCATTCGCTGCAGGAGGCGCTGGCAGCCTGTGAACGGGAAGAAGAAGTGTTTATCATCGGCGGCGCCAGCGTATACCGGCAGGCAATGGCGGCGGCCGGGAAAATGTACCTGACCAGAGTACATCATACATTTGCGGAAGCAGACGCTTTTTTCCCGCCGTTCACGGATGCGGAATGGCTGGAAACAGCCCGTCAGGATTTTCCGCCGGACGACAAAAACCCGTATGCCCACACCTTTTGCACCCTGGAAAGAAAAAAATAATGGATATTCGGATACAACGATAAAGAATTAGCACTAACTTTGCCTCAGTTTTTAACTATAAAAAAGAATAATATGAAACGTGTTTTATTTGTATTAATGGCTGTTTTACTGACTTCGGGAATGCTCCATGCACAACAAAAGGAAGCGTCTATTACAGTAGTAGACAGCACATCGTATGACTTTGGAGATATCAACGAAGCGGACGGCCCGGTATCTCACATCTTTACCATTCTCAATAATGGTGAATTGCCTCTGGTCATTTCAAGAGTGCAGGCTGCGTGTGGCTGTACGACTCCCGAATGGACGAAGGAACCGATTGCTCCGGGTAAAACCGGTGAAGTGAAAGTGATCTACGATCCGAAAGGACGTCCGAACAAGTTCAACAAAACGGTCAGTATCTACAGTAACGGGAGTACCGGCAGCTATACGCTGACGATCAGAGGGAATGTAATTCCCAAGCAATCATAAAGCGGAAACAGGAATGTTGATGAAGACAGCACAAGTAGTTGCCCGTATTCTTTTCGGGTTATTCTTGCTGTGTCAGCCGGCTGGTTCTCAGGACGGGAAGACGGAAACGGAAGGAGCGCCTGTGGCTACGCTGCCGGAGAGCGTGTACGATTTCGGACTGATCGAGGAGGAAGCCGGTTTTGCCTCTCACGTGTTTCAGGTCAAAAATACGGGAAACGCGCCGTTGCTCATTACACACGTCCAGTCCTCCTGTGGCTGTACGGAGCCGCAATGGACAAGAGAGCCGATTGCGCCGGGAAAAACCGGCAATGTGGCAATTACGTTTGATCCGGTGAACCGTCCCGGTCCGTTCCGGAAAAATGTGACCATTTTCACCAATGACGGAAGGCCGCGCCTGCGGGTGACCATCCAGGGTGATGTGGTACCCAGGCGTGCCGTGCTGCAACGTGCCTTTCATGACACGATCGGAACCGTTCAGATGGAGCGCAAGGCGTTTCTGTTCTACACCGTCCGTCCCGGAGCGGAGATCAAACAGGAGATATGGATACGCAATTTCTCGAACGAAGATGTGACGCTTTCGCTTGATGACATCCCGGAATATATCCGGTTGGAAGCGCCGCCGGTACTGAAAAGCGGAAAAGCCGAGCGGTTCAGAATGACGCTTGATGCATCCAAACTGACGGACAAACGGGGGCACATGCTGGACCATATCACGTGGAAAGCCGTGAGTGCATCGGGCGCTACGGTCAAACAGACGCTTCCGCTGTCCATGAATTTCGTTGACGATTTTTCAAATCTGACGGCGGAAGAAAAAGCAAATGCCCCGGCCATTCGGTTTTCGAATACCTCGATGGATTTCGGCAAGTTGAAGAAAAGCGGATTCTTCGGTTGGGGAAACAAATCCGTATCACAGCAGATTATGATCACCAACGAAGGAAAGTCGGATTTGACGTTTCACAGCGTCGGCAGCGACGATGAGCGCGTTCGAATTACAATGGCCAAGAAGACGTTGCGTGCCGGAGAGAGCATTGCCATGAACGTGATTCTTTCCCCCAAAACGCTGGAAGGCCAGTTGGCTGCGGAGGTGTATCTCGTATGTAATGATCCCCAGGGGCCGGTACGCAATATCCGAGTCGTTGCCGAAGGATACAGATGATGGAACATCCCGAAAATGAGGCGCAATACAAGGGACTGAAAGTAAATGAGGGAGTGACGGATGCCCCGTCCGTCAACCCTTATTTCAAAAGGTTCACGCGCCCCAGAATGTATACCACCTCCGAGTTTACGGAAGGTATCTTCCGCGGCGACATAGCCGTCCTCAGCCAGGCCGTCACACTGGTCGAAAGCGTCAGGGACGAACATCACCGGCAAGCACAGGAAATCATTGAGCGATGCCTCCCTCGGAGCGGCCGCTCCGTAAGGATCGGGATCACGGGCGTGCCGGGAGCCGGCAAAAGCACTTCCATTGACGCTTTCGGAATGTACATGTTGAAAAAAGGCCACACACTGGCCGTACTGGCCATCGACCCCAGCAGTGAACGTTCCAGGGGCAGTATCCTGGGCGATAAAACACGCATGGAAGCGCTCGCTCGTGAAAAAAACGCATTCATACGCCCTTCCCCAACGGCCGGTTCGCTGGGTGGAGTTGCCCGCAAGACACGTGAAACCATTATCCTGTGTGAGGCGGCCGGTTTCGATACCGTTTTTGTGGAAACGGTCGGCGTCGGACAGAGTGAGACAGCCGTCCATTCCATGGTCGACTTTTTTTTGCTGATTCAGCTGGCCGGTACGGGAGACGAATTGCAGGGCATAAAACGCGGTATCATGGAGATGGCCGACGGCATTGTCATCAACAAAGCCGATGGCGACAACATCCACCGTGCCGGACTGGCCGCATCGCATTTCCGGAATGCCCTGCACCTCTTCCCACCCGCAGCGTCCGGCTGGACACCGCAGGTACTCACCTATTCAGGCTATTATAATACGGGCATAAAAGAAATCTGGGACATGATCGACGCCTGCATTGCCTTTACGAAAGCCAACGGATATTTTGAGCACAGACGGAACGAACAGTCCCGCTACTGGATGTATGAGAGCATCCGGGACATGCTGCACAATGCCTTCTATCATCATCCGAAGATTGAGCGCTTACTGCCCCTGATGGAGCGGAAAGTACTGAACAGCGAACTCAGTTCTTTCGTCGCTGCCAGGCAGCTGATTGACCTTTTCCTGCAAACGGAATAGCATACCCCCTGGAAACAGTTTTTACTGCACGCGATTCATCTTCGGGAAGTGCAAAAACATTTTACGGGTGAACCGAAACCGGCGGATATAAAATGATTTCAAAGAATGAACCGTGCGATCGTTTCTACTGCCGCAAAGCAGGCGGGATGGGGGATTACCGCGGGCGCCCTGTCGGGAAACACGGCAGATCACTTTCGGTATCCGCCGGCTAAGCTTCCGATCATTTGGGCGGAACGGGTGTTGCCTGTCTTTCTTTCCTTCCTGCGCTGGCCGGGGCCATGGAGGAGCCGTACCGCATCGCCGGGTCGGCGGTAAACACAAATCAGCCTGATTTTACAGAAAAAACACGGCCTGTCGCCGCCCGGATAATCATTTTTTCGTTTTACGGAATCATTTTTTTATTATCCGAAAATGTATATACCTTATTCAGAAACTGTTTCACGTTACAAAAAAATATTTTCTCACTGCCCGGAAATATTTTCAAATTACACGAAAATATTTCTATGCTACTCAGAAATATTTCTACACTACTCAGAAATATTTTCGGATTGTCAAAAAATATTTCCGCATCACTCGAAAATATTTCCATATTATGTAGAAATCTTTCTGCATTATTCAAAAATATTTCCGGATAACAGAAAAATATTTCCGAGTAATCGGAAAATATAAAAACAGGATAGGCAGGATATTGTACAAAAAAAAAACGCTATCTTTGCACAGTGAAACGGCAGTTATTTATGTTGTAAAATAGAAAGCAATGAGCGTAAGATCAGACTACATTCCCAAAAAAGATTCGGAACTGGTGCCCTGGAGTGCCAATTTCACCGCGCAGGTAACTGCAAATGCTTCGGCATGGGGTATTCCGTCCGGCGAGATTTCCGGCCTGCAAAAGGCAGGGGAGTCGTTTGCCGCGCTTCAGGCGAAGGCCGACAGTCCGGCGAAAACCTCCGTCATTGTGGCGGAAAAGAACGCTGCCCGCAGGACGCTTGTGAATATCATCCGCACGCTGGCCGGATTCCGCCTGAAGAACCCCGTCATTACCGATGCGCAGCGCGTTGCGCTGGGACTTCACGTGCGCACCTCGACGTACACGGCTACCACCGTGCCGCACACCCGTCCGGAACTTGAGATTGAGGTGGTTGATTTTCGTCGCCTGAAACTCCTGTTTCGCGACATGGGCAGCCGGAGCAGGGCGAAACCCGGCGGCGTGAACGGCGCCGTCGTCGCCTATGCCGTGCTCGACGCTCCGCCCGCTTCCCCCGAGGCGCTTACCCGCAACGTGCTGGCAACCCGCACCCCGTACATGCTTGAGTTCACCGAAGATGAACGCGGGAAAACGGTTTACGTCGCCCTCTGCTGGCAGAACGTGAAGGGCCAACGCGGGCCGTGGAGTGAAATTGGAAGCGCCGTCGTGCCGTGAGCAATCCGCCGTTATTGCAGTAAAAAAGGGAGGATGTCTCCAACGTTTTCGGCACGCGGACAACACGGATTTTACAGATGAACACGGAAGCCTGTTACGTTAACAACCGTCGCCATAGGTGGTACGGTAGAGGAAGTCTGCCAGTTCGTCATCATCCTTGCATTGACGGAGGACTTCGGGCGCAAGCGGTTCCCGGATATGGACATGCAGTGTTTCGCCGCGTTTGTTGAACGCTTCGGAGGGCACGCGCAGAACGCGCAGTTTCCAGTTGATTCTCCCCAGCAGGTAGAAAAAGTACGAATTGCGACAGTCGAAGTAAACGGGATAAACCGGTACGTTGATCTTGCGAATCAGTCGGATGACACTGTGTGTCCAGGGCAAATCCCGTATCTGTTTCCTGCCGTTGAGAAAGGACATGGCGCCGGCCGGGAAAAAACCTGCCGGGTGTCCGTCTTTCAGGTGTCCGAGCGCGGCCCGGATGCCGTTGACGTTGGCCGGGTCGGCGCCGGCTTCGGGATCTGTCCGGGGAACGACGGAAATGAAATGGTCTTTCATGGCGCCGATTCTCGTCAGGATGCCGTTGACCATTACGCAAAAATCGTCGCGCCGCGAAGCAAAAATATCAATCAGGATGATGCCGTCCAGCGAACCGACCGGGTGGTTCGATACGGTGACAAATGCGCCGGGAGGCAGCGAGTCGAGCCGTTCGGCGCCGTGTATCTCGTACTTCACATCCATCAGCGGGTCGGACAGCAGGGCCGAAGTGAACGCCGAACCATGCAAGTGGCAGTGGTTGGCATGAATCCGATTGACCTTGTCCATCCCGATCCACTTCAGCAGCTTTTTCCCCAGAAAAGTCCCCAGTCTGCCTTTGAAAACAGGGGCCATTTCCTGCAAATCATGTATGTCGATTACCGTCTTTTTCATTCTTCCGTCCAAACATTCCTTTTAGCCAAATGCGTGGTTTGCGACTTTTTCGCTGATCCGGCGACACATTCTTTCATGCTTCCGTATTGATTTCCACAGGACCAGGTTGAGCACAAGCCCTTCATAAATAAAATAGACCCATACATGTCCGCTCAATACCACGGCAAACAAAACGAGGGTGCGGCCATTGAAGGTCAGCAAGTCTATGTAGCGTTTCATCAGCCGGCGGCTTTGCCTGCGGAAATCCTGCCGGAGCATTTCCGGCAGGTCGTCGCCGTATCGTTCATGAAGGGTTTTCATCAGTTGCTGCAACGCCGGCGTCAGGTGTTCCTGCAGGCAGGTATAAGCCTCATACAGGAAATAAAAGAAACGGTACAGGCCTTTTTTCGTGCGTTGTTGCTGCGCCCTGACCTGCTCCCGGCTCCGAAACTCGCATCCTTTCTCCTTGCTTACGAAATAGAGATGCAGCGTTTTGTAATAGTCCGTGATATTGGCCTGCACCAGGTGAGAAAGGCCGGAAAAAATCGCCGGAAGAAAAAACCATGCTGTTCCGAAGGTATGGGTCAGTTGCAGCGCAAAGGCTGTGTATATCAGGATAAACCAGATGTCGCCGGCCACGCCGTCCAGGATACGGCCGATTTCCGATTTTCGCCCCGTCAAACGTGCCAGCTGGCCGTCTACACAGTCCAGCAGGTTGGCCAGCACCAGCAGCAGAATGCCCGTCAGACTGTAACTCCATTTGTTAAAATAAAACAGGTGTCCGCTGCCGGCGCCGATGAAAATGGAGACGACCGTCACCATGTTCGGCGTGACTCTTGTATTGCGGAACGCACGCGCCAGCAGGTAGCCGACGGGGCGATAGAAATACAAATCCAGGGTATTTTCCGTTTCTACGGATTTGAGCGACAAGACAAATTCCTTTTCCAGCAGTTCTTCCTTCTTCATGCTTTATTATTTGTATGAATAACCGCCGCTGACGACGATGACTTCTCCATTAAAACAGGTGTTTTCAATCAGCATTTTATATACTTCCGCCACTTCGTCCGGACGGCAAAAGCGCCCCAAAGCCACTTTCCCCTCAATGCTCCGGCGGATGTCCGCAGGTTTGTCCTTCTGCCATTCGGTGTCCACAAATCCGGGCGCTACCGCGTTCACACGAATCCCGACGGGGGACAAAAACTTGACCAGGTTTCCGGTCAGCGCATGGACGGCGGCTTTGCTCACGCCATAGGCCAGCGAAGTGGCATGAGGTACGATTCCCATCAGCGAACCGGTGAAAGTAACGCTCCCTCCCGCCGGAATCCGTCCGGCAATCCGCTGCAACAGGAAGACCGGGAAGTGTATGTTTGCGAAAAATACGTGCTCCCATGCTGCCGGCGTCATCCGTTCAAACGGCGTCCGGCAGGTCAGTCCGGCATTGAGCACGACCGCATCCGGCATCATCATGCGCTCTTTCAGGTAAGCGTCGATTACATCAATTGATCGCACATCCTCAATGCTTGCCTGCAACACGGACACAGATACGCCGTGCGCCGCCCGGATGGCCCCGGCCGTTGCAACGGCTGCTGCATGGTCGGAACCGTATGTCAGCAGCAGGTTGTATCCGGCCCCGGCCAGGCAGGAGGCAACCGCTTTGCCGATGCCTTTGGTGCCACCCGTGATAAAAGCCAGTTTCGCCATGTTCGTTCGTTTGTCTTACTGCGGTATTTTTACCGATTCCGGTTTGGCTTTTCGCTGCTGCTGCAAATGTTTTTCGTAGCTGTCGTAAATCGTCTTTTTCAGGGAAGACGACGACACGCCGGTTCCGTAGGGGAAATAAAAAACCTGCACGTTAAGATCTCTCAGGTAGTCGTATTTGCCGTACCAGTCATCTCCTACCACGAAGGCGTCAATATTCAGTTTCCTGACAATCTCCGCATGGTCAAGCGTGTGTTGCGGCACGACGATGTCGGGCGTTTTCAGCGCTTCAATGATTTGGAGACGTTCGTTGAAGGGGATGATGGGAGGCGTCTTGTACGACGACACCAGTTCATCCGTGCTCACGCCCACAATCAGAATATCCGCCAGACTGCGGGCGTAATTAATCATTCGCAAATGATTGTAATGGAACATGTCAAATGTTCCCGATGTATATACAATAGTCTTATCCTTAAACATACGCTGTTTTGAATCTTGCATTTGAAACTATTCGGTCGGGTCTTCTGCGGTCAGGTCGAGCTTGACGTTGTCGCCGCCCCTGTCCACGTATTGCTTCTGCAACGGGTTGGCCGTTATCCTGCGGTGCATCTTCCGGTTCCGGAAGATGTCCATTGATACGAACAGCGCCCGGCGAAACGATTCTTCCGAAGCCTGATTCCGCCCGGCAATGTCGTAGGCCGTTCCGTGAGCCGGCGAAGTACGTACCACGGGCAGTCCGGCCGTATAGTTGACGCCGTGTTCCATTGCCAGTATTTTGAACGGAATCAGCCCCTGATCATGATACATGGCTAAAATGCCGTCAAACCGGGTGTAGGCCGACGAGCCGAAAAATCCGTCCGCCGCATAGGGGCCGAAAACCGTCAGGCCGCACTGGTCCGCTTCCGCTATTGCCGGACGGATCACCGTTTCTTCTTCCGAACCCAGCACTCCCCCGTCGCCGGCGTGGGGATTGAGTGACAGTACCGCAATGCGCGGCCTGACAATCGCAAAGTCCTGCTTGAGCGAAACGTTGAAAAGGTTCAGTTTTTCGACAATCCGTTCCTTCGTGATTTGCGCTTTCACTTCTTCCAGCGGAATGTGGCCCGTAACCGGCGCGATCCGCAACTGATCCTGCATCAGGATCATCAGCGCCCTGCTCGACCTGTCGCCTTCTCCCCTGAAACGCGCTTCCAGATACTCCGTATGACCCTGGAAGTGAAAATCCTCGCTCCGGATCGAGTGTTTGTTGATCGGAGCCGTCAGCAGCGTATCAATTGCGCCCCGTTTGATGTCGGCAACGGCGGCTTCCAGCGACCTGTATGCCGCGAGGCCTGCTTCCGGCGACGCCTGTCCCGGCGTGATTCTCAGGTTTTCATCCACACAATTAATCAGGTTGATTTTACCGTCTACCGCTTCCTCCGCCCGGTTGATGATTTCAAAACTTACGGGCGGCAGGTTCATGGTCCGCTGGTGAAACAGCGCGATTTTCAGAGAACCGTAAACCACCGGCGTACACAATTCGACCATCCGTTCATCTGCAAACGTTTTTAATAACACCTCATAGCCGACGCCGTTAGGGTCGCCATGCGTGATACCTGTCCTGATCAGTCTTCTTTCCATAGCTGCTTTATTCATTCATTCCGGTTTTTGCTGTTCTTCCTGCATCGGATTCCCCGGGCAGCCCCAAGGTCTGCAATGACCCTTCCAGACGCCTGATGTAAGTGCGTTTGTCCGTATCCGGCGAATAGACAAATCCCTCCGCCACGACAACCCGGTTACGAGTCTCGTCGACACGGGCGTAACTGACAAACGGGCCTCCCATCATGTCGCCTTCCATCTGCCACAGCCCGCGCAGCACGCCGCAGTACTTGCCCCTTTGCGTAGCAGCCTCATAGAATACATTGCTTGTATCCGTTGCCATGTGGGAACCCGGAAATGCACCCGGAATATTTGCACCCAGGATCGAATCCCGTCGGGCAATCAGATAATCTTTCGTAAAGGTATGCACGTCCGTATAGGGAAAGGTATACACGACGATATCCATCCGTCCGGTGCTGGCATTGTTGGACGACCAGAAGAAATCGGTCGTATCCTTGTAGGAATCGAAGTCTTCCGGTACATACAGCACAATGCCGAGTTTCTCCTTCAGTTTGTTTTCGACCCACGTGCTGTGCGTTTTCCGAAGCTCCTGCGCCATCCGCGACATTTCTATTTTCGTATAATAATCAACCAGCTGTCCCGGATGCTGATCCAGGTAATCAAGCAGCATCTTTTTCTCCGGCGACGTCACGCGAATCACGATCTGTCCGCTCGACCACCTGTCTCTTTCGGTATTGAAAGAAACTTTGGTATATCGTGACGGATCAATGCTTACCATCAGGATATTGCGGACATAGGTCATCATGCCGTTGAAATCGGCAGGAGTCACATGTGTGACGGTCATGGACGGTTCGGCCTGAGGAAGGCCCGGAACGGACATCAGCAGTTCGTTTTTTATTTTATTTCCAACCGCATCATTCCACAGCGCATGGTCGGCCACAACCACTACTTCATAAGCCACGCCGGTAGCGCGAACGAGCACCGAACCTGATGAAGACGAAAAAAAATCACAGGATACCAGTGTCATTGACAGAAGGAATCCCCAAACCGGTTTTAAAATCGAAACTTTCATATCAATCCGTTTTTGTGCGGGCAAAAATACGGTTTTTTTACGCGGAAACATCTCTTTCCTGTTAATTTTTTTTGCCGAGAATCCACAATCCGTTTTCGTTTGAAGGAAGCTCCCGTTTGACATGCATTCATTATTAAGGATAAGGGATTGCCGGTTTAGGCATAAATTAAATTCAGGGAAAAGGATACGGAAAGTTTATGTGCCGGCATTGAAAAACGCTTAACGTCTCCGGCGACAGAATGCGACCGCCGGAATGGGAGCAAGTCTCGCGGAAGGGTTGCGACGGACGGGAATTTTATCGTATTTTTGCGGCATGATAGTTGCACGAAAGAAGCGAAAAGAGAATATCGCAGAATATCTGATCTACATGTGGCAGATAGAAGACTTGATACGGGCCGCCCGGTTTGACATCGACCGGATACGGCGTACGCTGATCGACACCTGCGAACAGCCGGAAGAAGTCAGGCAGGAAATCACCCGCTGGTATGAAGAACTGATTGAGATGATGCGTAGCGAAGGCGTCATGGAAAGCGGCCATATTCAATTGAACAAAAATGTACTGATCAACCTGACGGATTTGCATCTGCGTCTGCTGAAAGACCCGAAGGAAACGGTTTACGGCGCGCTCTACTACAAAACGCTCCCGCACATCATCCACCTGCGTACAAAGTCGGGCGGAATCGAGATGCCCGAACTGGAAACCTGTTTTACCGCACTCTACGGTTATCTGCTCCTGCGTCTGCAACACAGGGAGGTCCATCCGGAAACGCTGGAGGCCATCAAACAAATCAATACATACCTGTCCTATCTGGCGGCAAAATACCGGGAAGAAGAAGGATAGCGGCAGGTATGCCTTGCGCAGAACCGTTTGGGTATCGGGCGGAGTTTGCATTCCGAATGGCGCCGCATCTGCCGTAACAACTGTCATTCCACCCTCACGATCGGAATACGGAGCAGGAAGGCCACTTTTTCCAGTTTGCCGGCTACGTGCCCCACGCCAATGGCGCAGTGATGGGAAGGTCCCGCTTTACTCCACCGCTCTATGAACGCGCGCGCACCGCAGGCAAAACGGTAACGGCTGTTGGTGTTCCCGATTTGCAGCACAGGTCCCGGCACCGATTCGCCTTCGGCTACCAGCAGAAAAAGCCCGTCTTTTCCTTCGCAGACCGACAGCAGCGTCACATCGCCGTGCCGTACACTCATCTGAATGGAAAGTCCTTTGCCCGGTTTACCGTGATAGAGAGGCAGCGGCACCAGTCTGACACGCCCCTCGGCCATGGCGAAATGTGCCGGACCGTCGTGTCCGAGCATCACAACGTCGTCGTTGAAATCCATCGCGTAAAATTCGGAAAATGAACCTCCCGCTCCCAGCAGCGACATGATTTTCATCGCCTGTACGTTCTTTACCTCACATTCTCCGGCTACCGGAATCTGATTGCCCATCAGCAGCGTATTGCCCGCAATCACCGACGTGACAATATTTTCGTATTCATTCCCTGCATAGCCTTCGTAATAGTAGGCCATGGAACCCAGCCGATGCGCTTCCGCCAGTTTATCCAGCGCCACCGATGTCTGCGCGGCGCGTTCCAGCTCGTATGCCTCACAGATCGAAGCCACGTCGAAGCGTGTCCGAAACTCCTGCAGTTTGGCCGCCCGCTCGCTGTCGGTCACCGCATCGCGAAAAGCCTTCAACTCGCACATTTCGAGCAACTCGATGTGGGTTCCGAAAACGGCCGACTGCAACGTCGTGTCCGTATACACGTCCAGCATCCCGCAGTAATAATGTCCCAGTATGCCCAGCCGGTTGTCACGCATACCCCTGACCGCGCGGGCGGCATCAATCCACTCTGCAATCCCGTCCCACACGCACGTCTCCTGCATGTATCCGGTCACCATGTCGTAACGGATACCCGCACGGTTAAACACGCAGGCAAACTCCGGAGCTGAACAGGCCTGGCAGTGCGCCAGCCATTCGCCCGTCATTTTTCCCCGGTCCTCCATGCCGTTGAGATATTCGTAGTCCATGGCCGCAACAGGCTGGATATTCAGCAGGATCACGGGCGCCCTGACCCGCTGCGCAAGCGGCAGGACTGTAGATGATAACGCATAGGTGGAAATAAAGACAAACAGCAGTTCCACCTCTTCGCTGTTCAGTTGCACAGCCGCTGCAACGGCTTTCTGCGGCCGGTCTATCATGCCGGCGTCCACCACGCAGGCGCCCAGCGATCTCATGCGTTCGCCGATGGCCTTCTGATAGCCCGTCAGCCGGGGCAACAACCCTTCAAACTGTCCCCAGTACGTGTCTAATCCCACGCCGGCAAGGCCGACTTTCAATTCAATTTTTCTTTCCATGTTTCTGTTTAAAATGATGTGTTCACGGTCGTTATCCGTTGCAACAAAGGTACGACTATTTATCCTTCAGACAAGGATTTAAAATTTTCGGTCGAATCTTTTCCCGGGGCGCTGTTTGAGGTATGCGTTCACTGACGGAGTAAAGGCGGCGGGAAGTCGATCGCAGGCCGTGAAGCGTGACTGTCGCTCCGTCACTCCGCCGTTACGGATTCAACCTTCTATAGTTATACATCGCGCGGCATGGTTTTGTGCATGGCTCAGTCCGATAAAAAAAACGTCGGGGACGGCATGTCGTCCTTCCGGGTTCCGGAAAGTCGGAATCACTCCTGTGACTTGCCGGAACCCGGAAAGTTAGAATCTGCCCGGATTGCGACTTGCCGGAACCCGGCAAGAATCACTCCGGATTCCGTCCGGATGGGAAAGTAAGGCTGCAAGTCTTCCCGGGACTTTTATCGAACCGTGCCATGCACAAACCCGTACCGCGCGATGTATAATAAAAAGTCATCCCTCCGGGACTTTACAGCATACTTTATCTGGTGAAGAAACAGGTTTTGCGGTGGTTGTATTTCAGACTGTTACGCTTTTTCCGCTTCATAATAATTCATAATTCATGATCAAATTCCCGTTTTGTCGAACGGCCATATTGTATTATTAGCAGAAATACGTTTTCTTTGTTCCTGAAAATTATCGTATATTAATATTAAAAGAACAGTTATGGAGAAACCGTATGTAATCGGGATAGACCTGGGAGGTCAGAGCACCAAATTCGGAATCGTGGATGCAAGAGGAACCATCCTGCACAGCGGTTGCGTCGACAAAACCGGCCGCTATGAAGACGTAAACGATTATGTCACCGTACTGGTGGACGCCTTGCAGGAAGTGATTGACAGGGCTGGCGGGAAGGAGCAGATCCGGGGCATCGGCATCGGTGCTCCCAACGGCAACTATTTTACGGGATACATTGACTTTGCGCCCAATCTGCCGTGGAAAGGCCGGATTCCGCTGGCGCAGCTGATCATGGACCGAATCGGGATACCGGTGACGCTGACGAACGACGCCAACGCGGCCGCCGTGGGCGAAATGACCTATGGCGCGGCCCGGGGCATGAAAGATTTTATCGTAATCACGCTGGGAACCGGCGTAGGCAGCGGCATCGTCATCGGAGGCAATCTGGTATACGGACACGACGGTTTTGCCGGCGAACTGGGGCATACGATTATCCGCCCCGAAAACGGACGACCCTGCGGATGCGGTCGACGGGGATGTCTGGAAGCCTATGCCTCGGCTCCGGGCGTTGCCCGCACGGCGCGCGAACTGCTGATTGCCCGCACGGACTACAGTCTGCTGCGCGAACTGGACCCGGAAACGATTACTTCGAAAGACGTCTACGAGGCTGCCGTCAAGGGAGACTGCCTGTCGGTCGAGATTTTTGAAAAGACAGGCCGACTGCTGGGCGAAGCCTTTGCCGACTTCATCGCCTTCTCCAGTCCCGAAGCCATCATCCTGTTTGGCGGCCTGACGAAAGCCGGTGAACTGATCATGGATCCGGTCCGGCGTTCGATGGAGAAAAACGTCCTGAAAGTGTTTGCCGGCAAGACGAAACTGCTGTTCTCCCAGTTGAAGGAAAGCGATGCCGCCGTACTGGGCGCCAGCGCCCTGGGATGGGAAACCAAAGAGTGATCCGGAACGAAGTAATTGAGCGTTTGAATGATGAAAGGAAAGTAACCCTTTCCCGGCTCCTTCCTCTGGGGAGGAAGGGCCGGGAAAAACCGGCAGTGATTATGAAGAAAATACTTGTTTTGATATGCCTGACTGCGGGATGCCACGGAGCCTTCGGGCAGCGGTCCAGGCAGTTTGAGTCGCCCGAGCGGTTGTTTCTGGAAGGAAAGGAATTTTTCGACCTGAAGAACTACCCCGGCTGCGCCGACAGGCTCGAGGCCTACAGGCAACAGTCCGCCGACAGGGATTTGATACAGGAAGCAGACTATATGCTGGCGGTCATCGCCTTTGAGCAGGGGCGCAAAGACGCCGGCAACGTGCTGGAAGACTACCTGGAAACCTGGCCGGACACGCGCCACCGCGATGAAATCTGTTTTCTGCTTGGTTCCGCCCGTTTTGCCGAAGCCGCTTATCAAACGGCGATCTACTGGCTGAACGAGTCGGACCCGGACCGCCTTCGAGCGGAACAGCGCGAGGAGTACCTTTTCCGGATGGCCTTTTCGCTCCTGCAGATGAACCGTCCGAAGGAGGCACAGCCGCTTTTCCTCCTTCTCCAGCAAACCGGAACCGTCTTTCGCGAAGCTGCCTCCTATTACCTGGCCTACATCCACTATGTGGAAGGCAACTATAAGGAGGCCCTGAGCGAATTTACCGAACTGAAAAACCGTCCGTTCTACCGCGAACAGAGCCTTTATTACATTACCCAGATTCAATTCCTGCAAAATCAGTATGCCAAAGTGATTGGCAGCGGTGAAGAACTGCTGGAAACCTATCCCTTCAGCAGCAACAACACCGAAATCCGCCGGATTCTGGGAAATGCTTATTACCGTCAGGGCGATCAGGACAGGGCGCTGACCCTGTTGAGCGACTATGCGGAAGCGGTCGAAACACCCATGCGGGGCGACCTCTATTTGCTGGGCGTGTGTCACTATAACCGGAAGAATTATAAAAAGGCCGTGCAGGCGTTCTCGGAAACCGTCAGGGAGCAGGATGCCCTGACCCAGAGTGCGTTTCTGTACCTCGGACAGTGTTACCTGAACCTGGACGACAAGAACAATGCCCGGATGGCTTTTGAATGGGCGGCAACGGCCACCTATGACAAACAGATACAGGAAACGGCCCTGTACAACTATGCCCTGCTGATTCACGAAACGTCGTTTTCAGGCTTTGGCGAGTCGGTAAAGATTTTCGAAGACTTTCTGAACGATTTTCCCGAATCCCGCTACGCGGACAAGGTCAACGACCATCTGGTGGAGGTGTATCTGACCACAAAAAACTATGAACTGGCGCTGGCTTCCATGGATAAAATACGACAGCCGGGCGCAAAAATACAGGCCGCCCGACAAAACGTGCTCTTCCAGTTGGGAGCGCAGGCCTATGCCGATCAGGATATCGAACAGGCGATCGACTGTTTCAACCGCGCGCTTGCCATGAATAAACAGGATGCAACCGCATACGGCCATTCCCTTTTCTGGCGGGGTGAGTCATACTACCGGCTGAGCGAGTTTGACAAAGCGGTATCCGACTTCCGCTCCTACCTGAATCATGCGCGCGACCGTTCGGACGAAATGTATGCGATAGCCTGCTACGATTTGGGATACAGCTACTTCAAGCAGCAGCGGTATGAAGCGGCGCTCCCGGCCTTTCGGCAGTACGTGGAGGCGGAAAAGAACATTTCCGCAGCTTCGTATGCCGACGCCTACAATCGAATCGGCGACTGTCATTTCTACAACCGGCAGTTTGCCGCAGCGGAAGAAAGCTATGCAAAAGCCGCTTCCCTGCAACCCTCATCCGGCGACTATGCGCTTTATCAGCGTGGATTCGTACTCGGACTGCAGAAAGACTATCAGGGAAAAATCGCCGTCATGGACCGGCTGGTCCGCGAATATCCGGAATCGTCCTACGCCGATGATGCGCTGTTTGAAAAGGGGCATTCCTGCGTCCTGCTGGAGAACACCGGGATGGCGGAGGAAGCCTTTCGTCAACTGATTGCGAATTATCCGCAGGGCACGCCGGCACGCAAAGCCGGCCTCCAGCTGGGTTTGCTGTATTTCAACAGCAACCGGCCCGAGAAGGCGATTGAGGAGTACAAACAAGTCATCTCGCGCTATCCGGGCAGCGAAGAAGCCAAAATCGCCCTGCAGGACCTGAAATCGGTCTATGTCGACATCAATGACGTGGCTTCGTATGCAGCCTATGTCAATTCCCTGGGCGGCGAGGTGCGGCTGGAAGTGAGCGAACAGGATTCGCTGACCTATTTTGCGGCCGAAAAACTCTTCATGCGGAACGACCGTGCCGGCGCCCGCAGGAGTCTGCAACATTACCTGCATGACTTCCCGCACGGCGCCTTCAGTGCAAACGCCAATTATTACCTGGCGCAGATCGCCTTCTCACAGAAGGAATATTCGGAGGCTATGCAACGCTATATCGCTGTGCTGACCGGCAGGGAGACGAAGTTCAGGGAAGAGGCGCTGGCGCGAAAAGCGGAAATCGAATATCTGGAGCAAAACTACGTTGCGGCCATGGAAAGTTTCAGGCAGTTGCGCGAGATAGCCGAATCAGCTGAGAACCGCGAAGCGGCGAAACTCGGCCTGATGCGGTGCGCACAGCTGACCGGCCGGCAGACGGAAACGCTGCAGGCCGCCGACGAACTGCTGAGAAGCGCCAAACTCTCTCCCGAAATTGAAGCGGAGGCGCGTTACCTGCGTGCCAAGTCGTATATCGCACTGAATGAAAAGCAGAAGGCCGAAGCCGATTTGACCGTGTTAAGCAAAAACACGCGGACGGTCTACGGCGCGGAAGCCAAATATCTGCTGGCGCAGTCCTGGTTCGACCGGAACGAAATCGACAGAGCCGCGAAGGAGCTTGCCGACTTCATCGGCAAGGGAACGCCCCATCAGTACTGGCTGGCGCGGGCCTTCATTCTGCAGGCGGACGTATACATCCGCAAGGGGGATGATTTTCAGGCACGCCAGTACCTGACAAACCTCCGGAAAAACTACAAAGGCAAGGACGACATTGCCGACATGATAGAACAGCGATTGGGGAAACTAAATCAATAAATGAACAATGAAAGCTAACAAGATACAGATTTTGATGCTGGCCGTGTGGACGGGCATGGCGCTTTCCGTCGAAGCACAGGAACCGGACAACCGGCTGAACAGGGAAATGACGCTGGAACGCGAATACGACCCGACCGTACAGGACGCAAACAAAGTGAACCGGCTGCCCGAAGTGAAAGATCCGGAAGTAACCAAACGACCGATAGATTATTCGCCCTTCACCGTCCCGGCCGACCCGGAGAAACAGTTGACCGTACTGCCCTCCGGAGCCATCCAGACGGAAATCCCCTATAACCGGCGGCGCGGGTATTTTCATTTCGGTGGCGGGATGTTTATGAACCTGAACGGCGATGTGGGATATCATATCCTGGATACGGACAAAGACCTGCTCCGCCTGTACGTCTCCCACCATTCCACCGGCGGAAACGTCACCTACCTCGACCGGGGCATTCTCTTTTTTCAGGAAGGCAAACAAAAGGCCGTACTGAGCGACAACCTGGCCGGTCTCGGCTTCCGGCATCAGTTTTCCGGCGCCTCCCTGCACCTCGGAGCGGAATACAACTATACGGGATTCAACTATTACGGATGGCCGCTCGCCCCCGAGCAGCTTGTGTCTTCCGCGCGGCTGAATCCCGACAGCCTGGCGGACCGTAACACCCAGCAGGCCAACCAGACCCTGCGCGGCTATGCGGGTATCCGATCGAACGGGGAGGCAGGGATCGGCTACGCCATCGACTTCGACTGGACGCACTTCTCCCAGAAATACGGACCGGTAACGCATCTCGAAGGCCTCCGCGAAGACCGGCTCGCGGGACGGGTCGACCTGAATGTCCGTTTAGGTGAAAAGAACCGGCGTGTCGGCATCGTTACCGGCATCCAGTATTTCAGTTACACCGATTCTCCGCTCCGCACCGATTCACTCGGCTACCGGAACCGCCTGGAAGCAACGTTTACACCCTACTACCGGATCGACGGCGAGACGTGGCATGTGAAATTAGGCGCCAATGTGATGCTGCTTTCCGGCGACTCGATGCAGGCGTTTGTTTCGCCCAACGTGTCCGGAGAGTTGCAGATTGCCGGACGGACGGTCTTCTACGCAAGCGCAGGCGGCGAAACCGGTTCAAACGATGCCGCCGGACTGTCGCGCCGGAACCGTTACATGGACTGTTCCCGCGCGGCGCTGCCCTCCCGCACCTGGCTGGACGCAACGGCAGGCATCCGGAGCAGCGTCACGCGCGACTTCTGGCTGACCGTCTTTGCAGGGTACAAAATCGTGGAAAACGCCGTTTTCTTTGTGCCCTATTACCATGCGCAGGCTCAATTCGGCAATTACAGTACCGCCTTTCAGCCCGACGTCACTGTTTTTGACGCAGGGGCGGCCCTGAAATACGCATTCCGTCAGCAGGTGGACGTTTCGCTCAGGGGCGTCTATCACAACTGCTCTTTCGGCAGGGGCGACGACGAGGCCCGGACCTTCGGGCTCCGGCCGGAGGAAATGAAGCCCTTCGGCCTCCCGGAAGTGGAAATCAATGCCGGCATCACCGTCAAACCCCTCCGGCCCCTGGCGCTGGCGCTGGACTATTACCTGGGCGCCCGCCGCTGCACCCTGCTTCGAGGCATACCCGTGGACATGGGCAACCTCCACGACCTGAACCTGAGAGCCTCGTGGAACTTCAGCGACACATTCGGCGCGTATGCCAAACTGAACAATCTCCTCTCCAGCCGGCAGGAACTGTGGTACGGCTATCCGATGCAGGGCTTTCATGCGCTGGCGGGGATCAATATCAACTTTTGAACGGCGCTCCGGTTGCATGATGGATACGAAAGCCTGTGCCGACGCCCGTCCGGGCCGCTTCCTCCGTGCAGCAGACAAGTCGCCGTTCACCCTTCACCCTTTTAATTTTACATTCGTATGACTCCAAAAGAACGTATTCATGCCGTATTGAACCGGCAGCCGGTCGATCGCCTGCCGGTGGATATCTGGTGCACGCCGGAAGTGCTGGACACCCTGCGGGCGCATGTTTCCCTGCAGGACGAGTTTGCCGTATACAACGCGCTGGGCCTTGACAAAATCGTGTGGATTTTTCCCGGTTACGGCGGCCGCTATTTCGACCCCAACGACAGCGGGGAAATCACCCTGTGGGGCGTCCCCACGCGAAAGGTCAAGGCCGGAGCGGCCACCTATCAGGAATACATCCATCCGCCGATGGCCGCCCTCGAAACGCCCGCCCAACTGGCGGCATACCCTTCCTGGCCGGCTCCCGGGCAGTTCGATTACGAAGGCGCCGGGGCGCTGGCCGACGAAGCGCGGTCGTGGAATTTTGCAACCATCGGACCCTGGATTTCCCATTTCGAAATCTACTGCCAGCTGCGCGGTCTCGAAAATGCCCTGATCGATACCCTGGCCAATCCCGAATTTCTGGATGCGGCCCTCGACCGCATCGACGCGATTCAAACGGAGATGCTCGAACGGATGCTTTCGGAACTGGGCGACAGACTGGACCTTGTGTTCATCAGCGACGACATGGGGATGCAGGAAAACCTGCTTATCTCGCTCGAATCATGGGAAGCGCATTTCAAGCCGCGGCTGAAACGCTGGTGCGACCTGATTCACAGGTACGGCAAAAAGGTGTTATACCACACCGACGGCGCTTCGTTTCCCGTCATTCCCGGACTGATCGAGTGCGGCGTAGACGTCCTGAATCCCATCCAGCACGTATGTCAGGGCATGGACATGGCGCGGCTGAAACAGCTGTTCGGAAAGGACCTGATCTTTCACGGCGGCGTCGAAAACCAGCAGGTGTTGCCCCGCGGCACGGCGCAGGATGTGGTCGACGAAACGCGAAACTGCCTGGAAACGCTCGGCAGCGACGGCGCGGGATACATCTGCTGCTCGTGCCACAACGTTCAGGCAGGCACACCGGTAGAAAACATACTTGCCATGATTGAAACGGTGAAAAATTACAGGCACTGAATCCGGACCCTGCAAGGGTGTCCGGTTTGCAGAGTGTAGTTTTCAAACCGCCGACTACAGTTTTCAAACTGTGGATTGCCGGAAACAGGCAGCCGGGCTGTATCCAACGCACGCGGATGGGGCAGACCGGACCGGTTTGCGCAGATTTCGTCATGCACACGATGCCTGTTTATGGTTGCATTATTTATGCGGTAAAAATCTGGGTTCATCCGTAAAA
>JAISMO010000139.1 GCA_031276675.1 Tannerella sp. | reverse complement strand
TGTCCGGCTGCGGGCAAAGACCGGCGGCAGAGGCTACGGCAGTCCCTGCCGTTGCGGAGGTAAAGGGCGTGTCTTCCGTGCCCGAATTTAATGCGGACAGCGCCTATGCGTATGTCGAGCGTCAGGCGGGGTTCGGCCCCCGCGTGCCCAATACGCCGGCACACAAAGCCTGTGCCCGCTATCTTGCCGCCGAACTGGAACGCTTCGGCGCCAAACTGTATGTGCAGGAAGCCGTGCTGACGGCCTATAACGGCGACCGCCTGCAGGCAAGCAACCTCATCGGCGTTTTCAATCCCGAAAAGACGGAACGGGTCATGCTGTTCGCCCACTGGGATTCCCGCCCGTATGCCGACCACGACGCCGACCCGGCCAATCATCAACGGCCGATCGACGGCGCCGACGACGGCGCAAGCGGCGTGGGTGTATTGCTTGAAATCGCCCGCCAAATCGGAAGGAGCGGGTTTGAGGGCGGCGTCGACATCCTCTTTTTCGATGCGGAAGACTTCGGCGTACCCGAGTTCGAGAAGGAGGTCTCCAGGGCTGATACGTGGTGCCTGGGTTCCCAGTTCTGGGCAAAGAATCCGCACGTCCCCGGCTACACCGCCAGATACGGGATTCTGCTGGACATGGTGGGCGCCCGCGGAGCAACGTTTTACAGGGAACATACCTCGGTGCGCTATGCGGCGCCGATGGTCGAAAATGTGTGGGCCACCGCCCGCAACCTGGGATACGGAAAGTATTTCATCAACCACAGCGGCGGCAGCGTCCTCGATGACCACTACTATGTGATCCGGGGGCGCAACATCCCCTGCCTGGACATTATCAATTATAACCCGGACACGCCTCACGGTTTCGGACACTACTGGCATACGCTGCATGACACGATGGACAACATCGACCGCCAGACGCTGAAAGCCGTCGGACAGACCGTACTGCATGTCATCTGTAACAGTCAGGCATTATGAGTATCAACGAAACACAGGAAGAGATCATCGAAACGTTTGCCGTTTTTGACGACTGGATGGACAAGTATGCCCTGCTGATTGAGATGGGCAATCAACTGGAACCGCTGGACGAAAGCCACAAGACGGTGAACAATCTGATAGAAGGTTGCCAGAGCCGTGTCTGGTTGCAGGCTGACCGGGCAGAGGGCCGGATCTTCTTCCGGGGCGAAAGCGACGCCGTTATCGTAAAGGGAATCATTTCCCTGCTGATCAAAGTGCTGTCGGGACATACGCCACAGGAGATTCTGGACGCCGACCTTTATTTCATTGAGAAAATCGGACTGAAGGAACACCTCTCTCCCACCCGTTCCAACGGACTGGTGGCCATGCTGAAGCAGATGCGGATGTATGCCCTGGCCTTCCGGATAAAAGACGGTGATGCGTGACGGGCGTTTTTTCCCCGGTCCGTGATTTTCCCGGGGCTGTCTCCAAAGTCTTCGGCACGCGGATTTGGCCCGCTTATAGCGGTTAACGGTTAGCCGTCAGCAGTGCGAAACGCGACAGACAGGCGCCACTAACCGCCGACCACCAATCGGAAAAACTTTCATACCTTTGCACAGGTTACTCAAGGGAAACAGCAATGAAGAGAAGCATTATTTGGACAGGTTGTCTACTGACGTTTTTTTTTGCCGAAGCACAGATTCTTGCGCCGGTCAAGTGGAAGATCGAGTTGACGGATCCCGCGTCGGCCGAGAAGGAAGTCCGGTTTACGGCAACGGCCGAACAGGGCTGGCATGTGTATGACATGAATTTGCCTGACGGAGGGCCTGTCCCGACCCACTTTACGTTCGAGACTCTGAGCGGGACGGAACTGATAGGGAAACCGACGGCCTCCGTCGCGCCGGCCACGGTACACGACGACATGTTCGGCATGGATGTGCGCTGGTATGCCGGCACGGTCACCTTTACACAAAAAATCATCATCCGCGACAGTAAGAAATTCAAACTCACGGGCGAAGTGGAATTCATGGCCTGCAATGACGAAATGTGCCTGCCGCCGGAGCGTGTCCGGTTTGCGTTTGACAGGCATCATCTGAAAAACGGTATCCCGCCCGAAGTCGAATCCGAAACATACGATTCTGCGTTGACGGAACCGGAAAGTGTCCTCCCCGAAATACGGGAAGAAACGCCGGAGCCTGTGATCGCGCAGCCGCAGCCGGTGGTTGCGGGTCTGCAACCACCGGCCGCGCAGGGTGTCCTGACCGAAAAGCCGGCGCTGTGGACTCCCGTGACGGACGAACTGAAAGCCTTTGGCGACACAACGGCCAAGGCCCTGGAGGCATCGTGGCCGTATATCTTCTGGGCAGGTTTTCTGGGCGGATTGATTGCCCTGCTGACGCCCTGCGTCTGGCCGATGATTCCGATGACGGTCGGCTTCTTCCTCAAACGCAACCGGAAACGCTCGAAAGCCATTCGGGAGGCAACGCTGTATGGCCTGTCCATCCTTGTGATCTACCTGACCCTGGGGCTGCTGATTACCGGCCTCTTCGGCGCCGGCGCACTGAACAGCCTGTCGACCAATGCCCTTTTCAATATCCTCTTTTTCCTGCTGCTGCTCCTGTTCGCCATCTCCTTCTTCGGCGCGTTTGAACTTGTGCTGCCCGCCTCCTGGACCAACCGGATGGATGCAAAGGCCGATGCGATGTCCGGCGTGTGGAGCATCTTCTTCATGGCCTTTACGCTGGCACTGGTGTCGTTTTCCTGCACGGGTCCCATCATCGGCACCCTGCTGGTGGAGGCGGCTTCTGGCGGCAACCTCCTGTGGCCGGCCATCGGCATGTCCGGTTTCGCCCTGGCGCTGGCCATCCCCTTCACCGTGTTTGCGGTATTTCCCCACCTGATGCACAGCCTGCCCAAATCGGGCGGATGGCTCAATTCGGTGAAAATCGTACTGGCTTTCCTGGAACTGGCGCTGGCGCTGAAGTTCCTCTCCGTAGCCGATTTGGCCTATGGCTGGCGGATACTGGACCGGGAAGTGTTCCTGACGCTCTGGATCGTTATCTTTGCCCTGCTGGGGTGCTATCTGCTGGGCAAAATCCGTTTCAGGTACGACAGTGAATGGCGGCATATCTCCATACCCCGTCTTTTCATGGCTATTGCGTCGTTCGCCTTTGCCGTTTACCTGATTCCGGGCCTGTGGGGCGCGCCGCTGAAGGCAATCAGCGCCTTTACGCCTCCCCTTTATACCCAGGACTTCAGTCTGTACAAAGGCGACGTACACGCGGTCTTCGACGATTATGAAACCGGCATGGCTTATGCGGAAAAAGTCCGCAAACCGGCGCTGATTGACTTTTCCGGCTTCGGATGCGTGAACTGTCGCAAGATGGAGGCCGCCGTCTGGACCGATCCGCGGGTCAGGACGCTGCTGGAAGAGAAATTTGTCCTGATCTCTCTGATCGTGGACAGCCGGGAGAAATTGCCGCAGGCCGTCACCGTCGAGGAAAACGGAAAGAAACGCACGCTGAAGACCGTCGGCGACAAATGGAGTTACCTGCAACGGTACAAGTTCGGAGCGAATGCACAACCCTTCTACGTCATACTGGATGCCGGCGGAAAGCCGCTCTCGCCCTCGTATGCATATAACGAAAGTGTTGCCGGATACGTGCAGTTCCTGGAAAACGGGCTGAAAAACTATCAATAAAACCGACATGAACAGTACAAAAGAAGAACGTCTGGCTGTTTTCGGGCAGTTGCTCGACATCATGGACGAATTGCGGGAAAAATGCCCGTGGGACAGGAAACAAACCAGCGAAAGCCTGCGCGCCAATACGATTGAAGAAACCTACGAACTCTGCGACGCCATCATGCGCAACAATCCGGACGACATCCGGAAGGAACTGGGCGACCTGCTGCTGCACATTGTCTTCTATGCCAAAATAGGCGAAGAAAAAGGGCAGTTCGACATTCGCGACGTATGCGGGAGCCTCTGCGAGAAGCTGATCTACCGCCATCCGCACGTCTTCGGCAATGCACAGGCCGAGAACAGCCGGAAGGTGGAACAGTCCTGGGAACAGCTCAAGCTGAAGGAAAAAGGCGGTAACAGAACCGTACTGGAAGGTGTGCCGTCGGCCCTGCCCTCGTTAGTCAAGGCATACCGGATACAGGACAAGGCGCGGAACGCCGGTTTCGACTGGGAACAGCGGGAGCAGGTGTGGGACAAGATCGATGAAGAACTGAACGAACTCCAACACGAAATGGCACAAAGCGACACCGACCGGATCGAGGCGGAATTTGGAGATTTTCTCTTCAGCCTCATCAATGCCGCCCGGCTCTACAAAATCAATCCCGACAATGCGCTGGAACGTACAAATCAGAAATTCATCCGTCGATTCAACTACCTGGAAGCGCAGGCCCTTCGTCGGGGACGTTCCCTGAAAGACATGACACTGGCCGAGATGGACGTCCTCTGGAACGAAGCCAAACAAACGGAAGGGGAATCAAACGGCCACAACCCGCGCGAGCCGTAAAATGAAGCGCCTGTGTTTCGACTTCGCGCACTGTGATTTGGTCTCTCGCCTCCACCCTCCCCTGTCTGAAAGACCGCATGTTCAAAACCTCAAGTCAGCGAGCCGCGCGATGTGAAACTATTTGACAACACCACCCGAAAGCCAGCGATTCCGATAATAGGGTTCGTCCAGACTGCTGACAGTCACTCCCCGGGAGGTGCTGGCATGGGCAAATTTCCGGTTTTTCAAATAAATCCCCACATGGGATGGAAGTTTGGCATTTTTAGTGGTATGAAAAAAGACCAGATTCCCTTCGCGAAGGTTTGCCGGGTTCGCGACCGGCCGGCAATTGAGCCGCCACATGGCCGCCGAGGTACGGGCCAGTTCCTTTCCGTAAACCGTTTTATAGACGACGGAAACAAACCCCGAACAGTCGGTTCCTTTCCGTGAACTCCGGCCCATCCGGTAAGGCGTACCGATCCACCCGGCAACCATATCATACAGTTGCAGATTATCCCTGGGCGTCACCCGCATGTCCAGTTTGGAGGAAAGCCTCTCCGCCCATGCGGAAGCGGACGCCGCATGACGGCGCGTCGCACATGAAAAACAGAGGCTCGCCATCATAAAAACAGCTATAAACGTATTTCGTTGATTCATTATTTAAGTCATTTGATTCGGCAGGGCAAAAATAAGAATATATCGGCTATTTCTTTTTAATAAATCCGATATTCATTTTTGTTTTATGCTTCCGTTTACAGGCGGGAGCGGGTCCATTTTCGTGTTTATGCTTCATACTTGCGGCAGAATCGTGTTCCCGCGTATTTTTGCAGTTCTGCCGCCGGTACGAAGCCTGAAAACAGTCGTTTTTATGCTTCTGCCGCTGGTACGAAGTATGAAAACAGCCATTTTTACGCTTCTGCCGCTGGTACGAAGCATGAAATCGTCCGTTTTTACGCTTCTGCCGCCGGTACGAAGCATGAAATCATTTTTTGGGGCGGTTTGGTCCATGTACGGAAGCCTGTTTCCGCTTTTTTTGCTTCTGCCTGTCTTGTCGGAACTCACTGTTTATGCCACTTTGGGGGCAAAGTCGATTTTTCTTTCCGGAACGGCAAGCGTGAGCATTGAAAAAGGAAAGTTCTTTTTTCCTCCGCCTTCCCGTCAGCTTCAGCACAATGTCATCAAGTGAAGCAAAAACAGGTGATATGGGATGGAGTTAAAAGAAGAGGCCGCATTTCAAAACCCTGTACGCCTCCGGCGTATAGCGTGCGACCCTTTGAAATGCACCCGTTTATTTCATTTTTTCGGACTTTCTTCATTTTTTCTCGAAAAGTGAGTATATTTTTCTATCTTCACTGTTATAAAAAGAAACACAAAAAGACGAAAGATGCTGATTGAACAAATTAAACCAGTTGAAGAACAGTTACTGTGGGAAATGTTCCTCTCGGGAGATGACAGAGCTTACGCATACTTATACAGGAAATATACGGACGAACTGTTTGCGTACGGCATGCGCTTCACACTTGACCGGGAGTTGGTGAAAGACACTGTTCAGGACGTTTTCGTAAAAATATACAGGAACCGCTCCAAGTTGAGTAAAACCGACAAAGTGAAACCCTATCTGTATATGGCCATGAAAAACACACTGTTCAACGTTTTCAAGAAAGAGAAAGCGCTGTATCACATAGATACGGTAGAACCGGTATTCATTATGGAATATTCCATCGAAGACCTGATTATTGCCGACGAACAGGAGGCCGAATACAGGCGGAAGATCAGCCGGCTGCTCGATGGCTTGACGCCGCGCCAGAAAGAAGTGATTTATTACCGTTACGTGGAAGAGATGGCACTGAACGAAATATGCAAACTGATGGATATGAATTATCAATCGGTACAAAATCTCATTCAGCGGTCGATCAAGCGAATCAAGCAACTTTATGCCGAACGCAACAGCCCCAAACCTGTATTGAAGGTTCGATTATTGTCACACAATTTATAAAAGAATGAACAGATTACAAAGTGATTCGGAAGAAAAGTATAAATCATGCCCGGCAGAAGAGCTGTTGCAGGACGATTTTTTCATTTCTTCCAAAGTACATCCGACGGAAAAGACCGAAGTATTTTGGCATACATTGCTGAAAAATGGAGACGTAGACAGGGAAAGCTACCGGTTTGCCTGCCATTTTATCGAGTCCGTACAAGTCCGTTCGGAAGTGATCCGCGAGGACGAAAAGAAAGCTTTGTGGGAAAAGATTGAAACATACAACCGGTCTATCCGGGAAAAGCGGAGAAAGCAGCATACGCTGTTTTACCTCCTTGCCTCCACCTCAGCCGCTGCGCTCGTCCTGTTCGCCTGTCTGTTTTTCCACGACAGCAGCGTTGTCGACAACACCCACTGCGGTATTGAAAACGTGAAGGCGCCCGAGCTGCAAACGGAGCACATCCAGCTGGTATTGACGGAGAACGAAGCCGTTCCGCTTGAAGGCGAAGAAGCCGAAATCGCTTACAGAGACAGCAGCATCGAAATCAACAGGCAAAAAACGGAACTGAAAAAGAGTGAGACGAAAAAAGAAATTGCCTACAATCAACTGATTGTTCCGAAGGGCAAGCGTTCGAAACTGATCCTGAAAGACGGTACGCAAATATGGGTAAACGCCTGCACACGGGTTGTCTATCCGGTTGATTTCGACGAAAAGCGGCGTGAAATTTACGTCGACGGCGAAGTCTATCTTGACGTGGCGCACCTCGACCATTGCCCGTTTGTCGTAAAGACGAAGACGTTCAGCGCCGAAGTGCTGGGCACCTCCTTCAATCTCACGGCTTATGGAAATGACGGGGAACAGCACCTGGTACTTGTATCGGGAAGCGTCAGGATTCACATGGACAGCCGGAAAGACGTGCTGCTCGCGCCCAATGAAATGTTTACCAGCGCCAATGGCGTCACACAAGTACAAACCGTACATGCCGAAGAGTATATTTCCTGGACATCGGGCCTCTATCAATACGAAAGCGAAACGCTCAAGACCATATTGAAACGCCTGTCGCGCTATTACGGGCAGGAAATCGTCTGTGACCCGCAGGTCGCCGGATTGAAATGCTCGGGCAAACTGGATTTGAAGGATGAACTGAGTACCGTCCTGGAGGGGATCGCCCTGACGGCGCCCGTTCGCTACAAGTATAACTATGGGGTACACCTGATTACGAACCAATAAAACTGTAACGCCTATGGAAAAGTAAACATGCAGAAAACCGGTCGGGATGCCACATGCGCGTCCGAAAAAAAACGGATGACCCTGCATTTGCGATCATCCGGAAGAGATTAAAATTCAAAGAAATACACAAATTAAAATCGTTATAAAAGTATGAAAGATTTATATGAAAACAGTTGTTTGACGGCTGATTACTTTAAGAAAACAGTTAAAATCATGAAGACAACAATACTATTCCTGATCATCGGAGTAAGTGTTAGTTATGCCGGTAATTCCTATTCACAGGAGACGTACCTGTCGGTTAATCTGACAAACAAACGTGTGAAAGACATCTTTCGTGAAATAGAGAAGCGAAGCGAATACATTTTTTTCTATTACGACGACGTGCTGGACGTCAACCGGAAAGTCAGTATTCGCATGAACAATCAGACGATTGACAAAATACTCGATCATCTGTTTGAAGGAACGAACAGCGCGTATGCGATCAGCGACCGGCAAATCTTTATTACCCGTAAAGACAACCCGCAGGTTTTTGATGCGGAAATGACGGTGCTGCAACAGAGCCGGCGAATCACGGGAACCGTGGTGGATCAGTTCGGAGGGCCGGTCATCGGGGCCAATGTAGTGGAAAAGGGTACAACGAACGGGACCGTAACCGACCTGGAGGGGAATTTTACGCTGACAGTGCGGGACCATGCCGTTTTATCCTTCTCCTATATCGGTTATATCACGCAGGAAGTCAGTGTGACATCTGCGGGCGGGGGCCCTCTGACAGTTAAGCTGTTAGAAGACACTCAGGCGGTAGAAGAAGTGGTCGTTATCGGTTACGGTACGGCGAAAAAATCCGATCTGGTCGGAGCCGTTTCTTCCATTTCGAGTAAAAAGTTCAGCGCCGAACCCGTTCTCCGCTTAGACAACATCCTGCAGGGCCGCGTGCCCGGCGTGCAGGTGACGGCTACTTCCGGCGCCATTGACGCGGGTGCGAAGGTGCGTATTCGCGGTACCACTTCGCTGAACAAGGGAAACGATCCGCTGTATGTGGTGGACGGCATTATCGGAGCTGGTTCCTATAACATGTCCGATGTGGAATCCATTGAGGTGTTGAAAGATGCTTCGTCAACAGCGATTTACGGTTCCAGGGGAGCAAACGGCGTGGTACTCATTACCACCAAAAAGGGAAAGGAGGGCCGCGCCCGGGTCACGTTCGAGACCAATCAGGGAACTTCCCGCCTGGCCAAAAGGTATGATGTGCTCAGTCCCTATGAATACGCGCTGGCTTTGAATGACATCAAAGGCTCCGGCACGATTTCCGAAGGGGATCTGGAACTGTACCGAACCGGAAAGCTGGGCATTGACTGGCAGGATCAAATCACCCAGGTGGGTCACACGCAGGATTACTTCCTGACCGTCTCCGGCGGAAACCGGTCCGTCCGCTACCTGATTTCGGGCGAAATCCTTGATCAGACCGGCATCACGGTGTTTTCCAAATACAAAAGGTATATGCTGCGCAACAATATTGATGCCGATGTGACCAAATGGTTTCGTTTGACATCGGATATCCGTCTGTACCGAAGCAATGCCTCCAAGACGTCCGCCGATTTTGGACGGGTGACGATCTATTCGCCAACCATCCGAATGAAAAATCCGGAGACGGGAAGATACAACCTCGACCCGTACAACAGTATCGACGGTAACCCCTACGCTGATCTGGCCGCTGCGGAGAGTGAATATTACGGCAATCATGTAAACGGCAACCTGACGGCGCTCTTCAGCATCGTCGACGGCCTGACGCTGTCTGTCCAGGGCGGTGTGAATTACAGCCATAACCCGAATTACGGTTTTTCATCTGCCATGCGTTCTCCCACGGCGCAGAGTTCCATGTCAAATACGTCCAATCAGTCTTTGTCGTGGCAGAATACGAATAACCTGACTTATTCAAAGAAATTCGGCGATCATTCGATTACGGCAACCGCCGTATGGGAATTGACGGCAGGTCAGTCAAGCGGTATGAACATATCCGGGTCCAACCTGCTGACCGAAACGGTCGGATACTGGAATATAGGCCTGGCGTCGACCAAGAGCGAGTCAAACAGTTATTCCGAAAGTTCCATGTCTTCCGCGCTCGGCCGGGTGCAATACAATTACAAAGGCAAATACATGGCCTCGGCTTCGTTTCGGGCAGACGGTTCGTCCCATTTTCAGGGCAATAACAAATGGGGATACTTCCCCACGGCCGGCCTGGGATGGAACATCGCCGAGGAGGATTTCATGCATGACCAGACTTTCTTCCGGAAACTGAAACTGCGCGCCAATGCCGGTATCATCGGCAACCAGGGGATCGGTTCGTATGAAACGCTGGGCATGTTGACGCGCGAAAACCATTATTACGGCACAACCACGCAGTATCCCGGTTTCTGGGCTTCCGCGGTTCCCACGCCGGGTATCCACTGGGAGAAAACCAGCCAGTATGACGTCGGCCTGGAATTCAGCCTCTTTGACCAGCGGCTCAACGTGGACGTGGACTGGTTTCTGAAAGACACGAAAGACCTGCTCAACAGAAAAAATATTCCCAACTACAACGGCGGCGGAACCTTCTGGGTGAATCAGGGACACGTGCGGAACACCGGTATGGATCTGATGATTGACGCCATCCCGGTGGAAACGAAAGATTTCAGCTGGGAGACGACCCTGACCGGAAGTCTGGTGAAAAACGAAGTCATTGACCTGGCCGGCGAGGAGCAAATCGTGAGCGAGCAACTGAGTGGCGTAGTGAGTGGCTGTATGATTCTGAAGCCGGGTCATCCGATCGGTTCTTTCTATGTGTTTGACTGGGTCGGCATAGACGAAGCGACGGGCGTCAACCTGTTTCGCAAAACGGACGGTTCCATTACACCGGATCCTTCGAGCGACGACCGGATCGTTACCGGACAGTCCGAGCCGGCCTGTTCCTTCGGCTGGAACAATACGTTCCGGTGGAGAGATTTCGAGCTGAACACCTTCTTCAATTCCGCGCTCGGCTATCAGCGGCTGGACGTCACCCGCTACCAGATGACGGCGATTGTGGGGCCTTCCATGTTTATCAACCTGCGCGACGCTTATTACAAGAACTGGGATATGGTGGCCAACAAGGCCGACGCGGAGTATGCGAGCATGAAAAACGGGAATAACAAACTGTACGGTAACAGTACGCAATATCTTGAAGAAGGATCGTTCCTGAAACTCAAAAATGTAAGTATTGCCTATCATGTCCCGCGGAAATGGCTGAAGGCAGTCGATGTGAGAGTGTCGCTGAGCGCACAGAATTTATTTACCGTCACCAAATACAAAGGATACGACCCCGAAGTCATCACCAATTATACCGCCAGTGTGATTGGGGCAGACTGGGGCGCATACCCGATTCCCAGAACGTATACGCTGGGCGTGAAGGTGGATTTCTAATTGTTGAACAGTTTAAATGAAACGGATATGAAAACAATGTATAAGTGTATTTTAATAGCGGTCTTAGTATGGCCGGCATTTTCCTGCAGTGAATTTCTTGAAGAAGACCCGAAAGGACAGCTGGCACAGCCTACCTTTTTCGGCAATGAAAACGACCTGGACCTTGCGCTGAATGCCCTGTACCGTCGCGCAGCCTATCGCAATTCAAGAAATGAATACATGGTGCACATGTGGGCCGGCGATGATCTGTCTACGCATCCTGCCAGCAACAAGCAGGATTTCAGAGAATTTGACCGTTGTACGGTAAGTGAAAACAGTTCCCGTCTGAACAATGAATGGACGGCGCACTATCAGTTGATCAAGGCCGCCAACTACATCATCAACAATGCAGGCCGGCTCATCGGCAACGACGAACGCATCAACGCCAAAGTCAGAACCACCATTGCGCAGGCTGCCTTCTGGCGGGGACTCAGCTATTTCTACATCACGCGCTGCTGGGGAAAAGTCCCTTTGGTGCTGACGGACGAAATGAGTTATGAAGAGCCGCTGGCCACGGAAGAAGAGGTGTTTGAGCAGGCGATTAAAGACCTGAAACTGGCGGAAGCGGATTTGCCGGTCCAGTGGACGGGCGCGCCGCAGGCCATCAACGGAATGAATATCGCCGTCAGCGAAGGCGCCGCCAAAGCCACGCTGGCTTACGTCTATCTCTCGTATGCCGGATGGCCGTTTAACAAAAGCGAATATTATGCCCAGGCCGCCGCCAAGGCCAAAGAAGTGATTGACGGCGCCGATCAGGGAAAATATTACTATCAACTGCTCGACGAGTACTGGAAGGTGTATTCCTGGGAATACAACAACAAGAACACGGAAGTGCTGCTGGCTTCCTATTACAACTACACGACCGAATCGGCGATGTCCTCCTACTGCGACATCATTGAGGATATGGACGGCGGCGGCTGGAACGACTCGGGCGCCGAGATCCGATTCTGGAAAGACTTCCCCGAAGGCCCCCGCAAAGACGCGACGTTTGCCCCCAAAACCCTGTTGAAAGGCGAACTGCGCGACTGGTGGTGGGATCCCAATTACGGAACCTCCGAAGGGCGCGTGGTATGTAACCCGTGGTATCTGGCCGCCTGCGAAGCCCGTTCGGGTAACCAGTCGGTAGAATTTGACATCGCCAAACCCGTTTCTCAGGGTAACTATGTCGGCGAAAAATCGCACAAGGTGGTCCGCCTGTCGGAAGTTTACTGCTGGTATGCCGAAGCCGTAGGCCGTTCGGGTGGAAACGATCCCTTTGCCTACGAAGTACTGAATCGCGTTCGCACGAGAGCCGGCCTGGAGCCGATTCCGCCGGGCAGCCTCACGCCCGAAGGTTTAGCCGAAGCCGCCTACGACGAACACGGCTGGGAAATCGCCGGATACTACTGGGGCAGTCTGGCGCCGCGTCACCACGACATGTTCCGCATGAACCGCGTAAAGGAGCACTTTGAATTTCGGAAACTGAACCCCGAAATCGAAGTAGCGCCGGGCGTCTTCCGCAAGGAAAAGGTCGAAGTAACCGGCGCCTGGGACGATTCCAAAATGTACGCCCCCTACCCGGCTTCGGACGCCATGCTGAATCCGAACCTGAAACGGTAGTTTTTCCGAGAAGACGGGTAACGGACGGATCGCCTGCAACGGCCTGCGTTTTGCCGTTTGATCCCGTATAGCCTTCCACAGCGGCTTTGATGGTATGAGAGGCGGGTTCCGGTTCATCCGGAACCCGCCCTTTTACGCGGGGCGCCGTTCAAAAGGGTGCTCCTGGGGATCATCTCTGCCGGGAACGCTTTCCGTGATTCCTGGCCCGATGCCTGAAAGAGCGGTTTCTTTCTTCCGTCAGTTAAAACAGACGGCAATAAAATAGAATTGGGCTAAAGCCCGTGCGGAACAGTGTGCACCGGCGGCCTGAACGGGTTTTAGCCGGATTTTTTTTATCCTGCTGTCCGCTGTAGCTCCATATCATCCATTTTTGCTTCACCGGATGGCCACCCCGAAGCCATAGCTTCAGCCACCCTGAAGCCATAGCTTCAGCCACCCTGAAGCCATAGCTTCAGCCACCCTGAAGCCATAGTTTCAGACCCCCTGAAGCCATAGTTTCAGACCCCCTGAAGCCATAGCTTCAGACCCCCTGAAGATGTAGCTTCAGGGTGGCCCACATGGTCATGTTCGTCCGGCACATGCTGCAATAATTTGAAATTCAATTTGTTGATAAACGTTTGTTGTCAGGATAAATCATCCTTCACTTGATGACATGGCGCTTTAGCTGCGGATGAAGGCGAGACTCTTTGAAGGGCGTCTCCGGAATTCCCGGGAAGATTTCCCGAAGGTGGGTATACGACAAAATTCCCTTTTTATAAAAACAGGGGGGGATACATGCCATGCTGTGTTTTAATGTTTAGCGGATGAGGAGTGATTGCCTGTCGGGGGCAATATGATCCGTTCGCCCAGTTCCCGGCTCAATTCGATCTTGAATTCGTTTAACCGGCTTTGTTCCTTCATCAGTTCGATGGCTTCATCAATCTTTCCTTCGCGCTGCAAGTCCCTGATTTGATTCTTTATCGCTGCAATCTTCTGCCGGACGTGCACCTCTTTCAGCGCAAACAAATCCCGGCGAAGCGTATGCTCAAACAGGTCGATCTGCTCCATCAGCTTCCGTTCCTTTTCCGCAAACTCCCGAACGGTATTCATCCCGTGGCGTGCCGGCCCGTCTGCCGTTTCCTTCTGTGCCGCAAATGCTTCGCGGGCCTTCCACACCGCGTCAAAATGAAACGGATACATGGGATCCATCAGCTGGATGGTGATCCGGCTGATTTCCGGATCGGGATGGGACAGAAAATGACGGGAGGATATGAAGTTCGGCTCATGACAGCGGCTCACCGCTTCTTCCATGATGCGCCGGTGTACGGGAACGGAAAACATGATTTCGTCGTGCAGCAGTTCCGAGCGGATGTATTCCGCCACCTTGACGGTCCGGCGTGTTTCTCCCTCCATGTAGTCAAACAGGATTTGCTCCCCGGAATACACTACGTAGCGGAGTAAAGTCTCTTCGCACGCCCTGTAGGGAGAAAGTTCCGCTCTTTGTCCAGCCGGGGCTTCCGCATCCGGCGGCGCGTCCTCTTTGGCCGGTTCGGCGGCGGGCCGGGCCGGCGTTTCCCGTCCGGCTTTCCACAAGGCCTGATGCCGCTTGTCGCGTTCCCTGTTGAGTGCGCTGATCAGCGCCTGTTCCCTCACATCCAGTATCCGGCTGCATTCCTTCACATATTCGGTGCGGATGATTCCTTCCGGAATGACGGCAATGGAACGGATCATGTCGGCAACGAGCGACGCCCGCCGGATGGGATCGTCACCGGCCTCGCCCAGCAGCAGACCGGCTTTGAAGCGGATAAAATCCGTTTCATGCCGCCGGATATAGTCGGCAAATGCATCGGCGCTGTTTTTCCGGGCAAACGAATCCGGGTCTTCGCCGTCGGGCAGCAGGAGTACTTTGACGTTCATCCCTTCTTCCAGGAAAAGGTCGATTCCCTTGACCGCCGCCCTGATGCCGGCCGCGTCGCCGTCATACAGTACGGTGATGTTGTCGGTCAGGCGATGAATCATGCGGATCTGCCCCCGTGTCAGCGCCGTGCCGCAGGAGGCCACCACGTTCTCCACCCCCGCCTGGTGCATGGAAATGACATCCGTATAGCCTTCGACCAGGTAACACCGGTCTTCTCTGCGAATGGCGTTCCGCGCCAGATAAATGCCGTAGAGTTCGTTGCTTTTGCTATAAATATCACTTTCGGGCGAATTGATGTACTTGGCCACCCTGTCGTTTTTCCGGAGAATCCGTCCGCCGAAGGCCACCACTTTGCCGCTCAGCGTGTGTATCGGAAAAATGACCCGCCCCCGGAAACGGTCGTGCGCCGTTCCGTCTTCATGGAAGGAAACCAGGCCGTTCTTTTCGAGAAAGATTTTTCTGTAACCGTGTTTCAGCGCCTTCCGGCAGAGGTCGTCCCTGTTTTCGAGGCTGTAACCCAGCTGGAATTTCCGGATGATGTCTTCCCTGAAGCCGCGTTCGTTGAAATAGGTCAGTCCGGCCGTTTTGCCCTCGTCGTGCTCAAACAGGCAGGAGGTGAAATATTTCTGCGCCCAGCTGTTGACGATGAACATGCTTTCGCGATCGCCCTGCATACGCTTTTCTTCGTCGGTCAGCTCCTTTTCTTCAAATTCGATGTGATATTTCTTGGCCAGAAAACGAAGTGCGTCCTGAAAACTCAACTGTTCATGCTTCATGATGAAATGCAGCGGATCGCCTCCCTCGCCACAGGAGAAGCACTTGCAAATGTTTTTGGCCGGCGATACGTAGAACGACGGTGTCCTGTCCGGATGGAAAGGGCATAAACCGACCAGATTGACACCCCGCCTGCGCAGGGTGACAAACTCCGATACGACATCGGTAATCGTTGCCGCATTCAGGATTTTGTCAATGGTTGCCTGATCGATCATCTATTTTGTCATTTCCGTATTGCGGATGCGAAATTACAAAAAAACCACTGATACGGCTCAATTCATCAGGCGGCTCAAACGCCCGATCAAGCCGTATAAAACAGAATAACCGTTTCCTGCAAACGGCCGGGCAACCATTCCGAATAGTTGGAGCGCTTCGTTACGTTGCTACTCGACGCGACGTAACGTTACTACTCGACACGACGTAACGTTACTACTCGACGTGACGTAACGTTACTACTCGACGCGACGTAACGTTACTGTTCGACGTGACGTAACGCTACTGCTCGACGGGCAGTAACGCCTGCCCGTATCATCCCGATGCAGAAGAGGAACTGCCTCTCTTCAATGCCGGAGAAACGACGGCAGCCACCATGCGTGAACACAGGGTTTTGCAGGCGAGCCTTTAAAAACGGCGTTCGCGATATTTTGGCATAAAATTTGCCGGGAGTGTGGAAGTTATTATTATTTTTGCAGCAAAGAAGATAGCATAATGGAGAATAATTATTCAAGGAAACTGATTGACGTGATTGAGTATAGCCGTGAAGAAGCGGCGCGATTGCGGAACAGTCATATTAACCCGGGACATTTGATGCTGGGCATCATTCGCGACGGCGATTGCCGGGCCGTCAGGTTAATGCAGGAACTGGACGTAAATGCGGGAGCGCTCAAGAAAGTCATTGAATCGGACATGCGCACCGTTTCGGGAGAGGAGCAGGTACCGTTGAACGATATCCTCATCAGCAAGACGGCCGATCGGGTGTTGCGCATGAGTATGCTCGAATCGCGCCTTTTCAGAAGCGACTATACGGGTACCGAACATCTGCTGCTGGCATTGCTGAAGGAGGAGATGAACAGCGTGGCGCAGTGGTTGAACAAAAAAGGAGTTACCTATACGATATTATACAATAAACTGTTAAGTGTGAAAGAGGCGGAAGGTACGGAAGTGGAAGAAATTCAGGCCGGATATACCGAAAATGAGGACGATCCGGATGAGGACGATTCCACGTTTCACAAGGAGCCGTACGGCAGCAGTGTGGGGTCGGCACAGGCCAGACCGTCGAATGACACGCCGGTACTGGACAACTTTGGTACGGACATGACGAAAGCAGCCTCGGAAGGGAAGCTGGATCCCATTGTGGGCCGGGAAAAGGAAATTCTGCGGCTGGCGCAGATACTCAGTCGCCGGAAGAAAAACAATCCGGTGCTGATTGGCGAACCGGGCGTGGGCAAGTCGGCCATTGTGGAAGGCCTGGCCTTGCGCATCGTTCAGCGCAAAATCTCGCGGGTACTGTTCGACAAACGGGTGATTAACCTGGACATGGCATCCATCGTCGCCGGCACGAAATACCGCGGGCAGTTTGAGGAACGCATCAAGGCGATTTTAAATGAACTGTCCCGCAATCCGAATATCATCCTGTTTATGGATGAAATCCATACGATGGTAGGCGCCGGTTCGGCATCCGGTTCGATGGATGCCGCCAATATGCTTAAGCCGGCCCTGGCGCGGGGCGACTTGCAGTGTATCGGCGCCACGACGCTGGACGAATACCGGAAAAGCATCGAAAAGGACGGGGCGCTGGAACGCCGTTTCCAGAAAGTGATCGTCGATCCGACCACAGCGGAGGAAACCCTGCAAATCCTGCATAACATCAAAGACCGTTACGAGGAACATCACAATATGATCTATACGGATGCAGCGCTGAAAGCATGTGTCAAACTGACAGGACGCTATATCAGCGACCGGAATTTTCCCGACAAGGCCATCGACGCCCTGGACGAAGCCGGCTCCCGGGTACATATCATGAACATTGTCGTGCCGCGCCATATCGAAGAACTGGAAGCCAGGATCGAAGCAACTAAAAATGAAAAGCTCACGGCCGCAAAGTCGCAGAATTTTGAAGTAGCTGCCGGTTTCCGGGACAGGGAACGGCAGTATATCATCGAACTGGAACAGGCCAAGGCCGCCTGGGAAAAAGAGCTGCAGGCGCATCGCGAAGTCGTGGGTGCCGACCAGGTGGCGGAAGTCGTCGCCATGATGTCGGGTGTCCCCGTACAGCGAATTGTGCAGGAAGAAAATATCCGGTTGCGCGAAATGGCCGGGACGCTCAAGAAAAAGGTCATCGGACAGGACGAGGCGGTCGACAGCATCGTGAAAGCCATTCAACGGAATCGCGTGGGACTGAAAGACCCGAACAAACCGATCGGCACGTTCATGTTCCTGGGGCCGACCGGCGTAGGAAAAACCCATCTGGCCAAAAAGATCGCGGAAACCCTGTTTGATTCGGTCGACGCATTAATACGCATTGACATGAGTGAATATCTGGAGAAGTTTGCCGTTTCCCGTCTGATCGGGGCGCCTCCGGGTTACGTGGGCTATGAAGAAGGCGGTCAGCTGACCGAAAAGGTGCGTCGCAAACCCTACTCGGTCATCCTGCTGGACGAGATAGAAAAAGCGCATCCGGACGTGTTCAACCTGCTGTTGCAGGTGCTGGACGAAGGACGTCTGACCGACAGCCTGGGACGTAGAATCGACTTTAAAAACACGATTCTGATCATGACTTCCAATATCGGAACACGCCAGTTGAAAGACTTCGGCCGGGGCGTGGGTTTTCACGTGCAAACCGAAGGAACGGACAGGGAATTCTCGCGCGGAGTCATACGGAAAGCATTGGAACGCAGATTCGCACCGGAATTTCTGAACCGTGTGGATGACATTGTCATGTTCGATCCGCTGGACCGGGATGCGATCCACAAAATCATTGAAATCGAGCTGAACGAGTTGTACAGGCGTATCGAAGGCTTGGGCTATCGCCTTGAAATCAAACCGGAAGCGAAGGAATACATTGCCTCGAAAGGTTATGATGTTCAGTTCGGCGCCCGTCCGCTGAAACGGGCCATCCAGAAATATATCGAAGACGAAATGGCCGAAATCATCCTGGGCGAACCGGTAGCGGAAGGCAGTCTGATTCAAATGGATTATGACAGGGAAAAGGATAAGATAATAGCAGAGATTCAAAAAGTTGAGAATCTTCAATTGCAGGAACTGGAGGACAGAAAATTTTGACAGGTAGATGATTTGATGTGAATTGTGTTTGTTGTCTGAAAATTGACGCCAAAATGTCAGGCCGTGAGGGTCTGGCATTTTTTTTGCCGCATAGCCAACCAAACGTTTAATTCTCATAATAAGTAAAAACAAGATGGCAACGAAAGGAACTATTGGGGTAACAAGCGAAAACATTTTCCCCGTAATCAAGAAATTCTTGTACAGCGATCACGAAATTTTCCTTCGTGAACTGGTGTCGAATGCGATTGATGCTACTCAGAAGTTAAAAACACTGGCTTCGACAGGAGACTTTAAAGGCGACCTGGGCGATCTGACCATCCGAATCAGGGTGGACGGCAACCGATTGATTATATCCGACCGGGGCATCGGGATGACCGCGGAGGAAATTGACAGGTACATCAACCAGATTGCCTTCTCCGGTGCGGAAGAGTTTGTGGAAAAGTACAAAAACGATGTGGCTGCCATGATCGGCCATTTCGGTCTGGGATTCTATTCGTCGTTTATGGTTTCCAAAAAGGTGGAGATCGTTACCAAATCCTGCAGGGAAGGCGCCGTGCCGATGAAATGGAGTTGTGAAGGTTCGCCGGCCTTTGAACTGGCCGAAACGGAAAAGGACGACCGGGGCACGGACATTATCCTCCACATGGATGACGAAAACAGGGATTTTCTCGAAAAACAGCGGATTACATCCCTGCTGACCAAATATTGCCGTTACCTGCCCATCCCCATCGCCTTCGGGAAAAAACAGGAATGGAAAGACGGGAAATATGTTGATACGGAAGAAGACCTTATTATCAACGAAACGCAACCGGCCTGGATGCGCAAACCTAATGAACTGAAAGAGGAGGACTACCTGAACTTTTATCGGGAACTGTATCCGATGAGCGACGAACCGCTGTTCTGGATTCACCTGAACGTGGACTATCCCTTCAATTTGACGGGAATACTCTACTTCCCGCATATCAAGAGCCACCTGGACATTCACCGGAACAAAATACAGCTATACTGCAACCAGGTGTTTGTGACGGATTCGGTAGAAGGCATTGTGCCTGAATTTCTGACCCTGCTGCACGGCGTACTTGATTCGCCGGACATTCCGTTGAATGTTTCGCGTTCGTATCTCCAGAACGATCGGAATGTAAAGAAAATCTCGACGCATATCACCAAGAAGGTGGCTGACCGTCTGGAAGAAATCTTCAAGTCCGACCGTCCGCTGTATGAAAAGAAATGGGACAGCCTGAAGATGTTCATTCAGTACGGCATGTTGAGCGAGGAGAAATTCTACGACCGCGCGGTTAAATTTGTTTTGCTGAAGGATGTGGATGATACGTATTTCACGCTGGACGAATACCGGAAGCTGATCAGGGAAAATCAGACCGACAGGGACGGCACGCTGGTATACCTGTATACAACCAGCAAAAACGACCAGTACAGCTATATCCAGGTTGCTAAAGACAAAGGATACAGTGTATTGATCATGGACGGGCAGCTGGATGTGCACATGATTGGCCAGTTGGAGCAGAAAGAGGAAAAAATACGTTTCGTCAGAGTCGACAGCGACACGATCGACAAACTGATACGGAAAGCCGACAATCAGACGGTTCAACTGAATGAGGAGCAGCAAACGGCCCTGCGGGAAATCTTCCGGAGCCAGTTTCCGACCCTGGAAAAGACGGAATTTAACGTGGCTTTCGAGGCGCTGGGCGAGCAGGTCAATCCGGTCATGCTGACGCAAAGCGAATACATGCGCCGGATGCGCGACATGTCGACCATGCAGCCGGGCATGTCCTTCTACGGAGACATTCCGGACAGTTACAGCCTGGTGCTGAATACCGACCATTCGCTGATAAAGCAGATTCTGGCAGACGGAGAAAAAGCCTGTGCCGGGCAGCTGCAACCGCTTCTTGCCGACATAAAGGGCTGGGAAGCCCGTCAATCCGACCTGCGCGAAACGCAGAACAAAAAGAAACCGGACGAGGTCACGGATGCCGAAAAGGAAGACATGACGAATACAAACAAAAAACTGGATGAACTGCGCGAACAGCGTAATGCAATTCTGGCCGGATATGCCGCAGGCAATCCCCTGGTCGGCCAGTTGATTGACCTGGCTCTGCTGGGTAACGGTCTTTTGAAAGGCGAACCGCTGAGCCGTTTCATCCGGCGAAGTGCCGAATTGCTTCAATGACGGATTCCATTCGAAAACAAAACGAAAGAGGGTACCCGAACGGTTCGGATACTCTCTTTTTTTAGATACTGTTTTGATTAACAAAAACGTTTTCCGTCAACAGTAATTCATTCTGCCGACAACCGTTTTTGTTTATTTATACTTCGCGAGGTACGGTTTTGTGCATGGCACGGTTCGATAAAAGTTCCAGGGGAGACTGGCTTTACTTTCCTGTCCCCCGGACGTAATCAGGAGCGATTCTAACTTGCCGGGTTCCGGCAAGTCACAATCCGGGGTGAATTCTAACTTGCCGGGTTCCGGCAAGTCACAATCCGGGTGAATTCTGACTTGCCGGGTTCCGGCAAGTCACAATCCGGGTGAATTCTGACTTGCCGGGTTCCGGCAAGTCGCAATCCGAGTGAATTTCGACTTTCCGGAACCCGAAAGGACGACATGCCGTCCCCGACGGGATTTTTATCGGACTGAGCCATGCACAAAACTATGCCGCGCGAAGTAAAAAACAGTTTCCCTGCTAAATCTTTTTTTGAAGTGCCGAAGAAAACAGACTGTATATTCATTCAGGGAAGAGACAGGACAGAAAAATCCCGCCCGGGATAACATGTCGATAGAAACAGGCTGCCGACATGCCGTCCCTGCGGGATTTTTCACGTTTTCATTCGTGAATACGGGTATGGAAGCTTATTACAGCTTTTCGCAGGGCAGTCCGAAGGTGGTCGCCACGGCCGGATAGGTCACCTTTCCGTCCACGACGTTGACTCCCTTCTTAAGTCCCGGGTCGGCTTCGCAGGCTGCTTTCCAGCCCCGGTCGGCCAGCTGGATGGCATACGACAGGGTAGCATTGGTCAGTGCAAGCGTGGAGGTCTGCGCCACTGCGCCCGGAATGTTGGCCACGCAGTAGTGAATGATGCCGTCGATTTCGTAGACCGGGTCGGTGTGCGTTGTCGGACGGGAAGTCTCGAAGCATCCGCCCTGGTCAATGGCCACGTCCACCAGCACACTGCCCCGTCGGAGCAGCTTCAGCATGTCGCGCGTAATCAGGTGGGGCGCTTTGGCTCCGGCTATCAGTACGGCGCCGATGACCAGGTCGGTGACGGGCAGTTCGGCTTCGATGTGATGAGGCGATGAATGCAGCGTATTCACGTTGGCCGGCAGGACTTCGGACAGGTAGCGCAGACGTGGCAGGGAGGTGTCGGCGACCGTCACGTCGGCGCCGTATCCGGCGGCCACTACCGCCGCGTTGTAACCCACTACGCCACCGCCCAGGACAAGCACCCTGGCCGGTTTCACACCGGGCACGCCGCCCAGCAGGATGCCTTTTCCGCCCTGCGGCTTCTCGAGGAAGCGGGCGCCTTCCTGTATTGACATGCGGCCGGCCACTTCACTCATCGGAATCAGCAGCGGCAACTGACGGTCTCTGTTTTCAACCGTTTCATAGGCAATACACGTGGCGCCGCTTTGCAGCATTGCTTTCAGCAGCTGTTCTTCCGAAGCGAAATGAAAGTAGGTGAAGAGCAGCTGCCCCTTGCGTACCAGCGGATATTCTTCCTTTACGGGTTCCTTCACCTTGACAATCATTTCCGCTTTCGCGTAGACGTCTTCGATAGACGGCAGTATCATTGCGCCGGCCGCTTCATATTCGGCGTCCGGGAATCCGCTGTTTTCACCTGCCGTCTGCTGTACATAGAGCCGGTGGCCCCTTTTGACCAGTTCTCTGGCCCCGCCGGGCGTCAATGCCACCCGGTTTTCGTTGTTTTTGATTTCTTTTGGCAATCCGATGATCATCTGATTTTTTTCTTAATTATGAAATGAATTATTGTATCTGTTTATCTATTTGTTCCAGTATGGGGATGACGTCCCAGATGCCGTCGCAGACGTAGTGGGCGCCGGCGGCACGGAGCTTGGCGGCGGCACGGTCGGCCAGGGCCTTGCGTTCGGTTTCCGGGAGGCGTTCCAGTTCGTCGCGAGTCAGTCCCGTCTCATTGCCCGAAAGGGTGAAACCCACGCACCACATGCCGGCGTTGAGACCTTCGCCCATGTCGGCAACCGTGTCGCCCAGTTTGACCATTTTCGAAGCCGGATAGACGTTCATCCGCTTCATGTTTTCAAACACCATGAAGGGCGCCGGGCGTCCGGCGGGCACTTCATCGGACGAGACAATGCAGTCGGGGGTGAATCCCAGGGCCGCTACCGTGTCGACGATATTCTTCATCATCGAAGTGACGTATCCCGTTGAACTGCCGAACTTGATTCCGTTGTCGCGACACCACTGCTGAAGTTCCAGCGTGCCCGGGATCAGGTCGTTGTGATGAACGACGGTTTCGGCCAGCTGCGGTTCCAGCCGGCTGTACAGAAAGTCAATATCGGCGGCGTCCGGCGCCTTGCCAAACCGGGCTTCCCAGCGGGCGGCAATGGCCGGCTCGCGTATCAGCGCTTCGATATGATTCTTCTTTGCCAGTCCCATAGGTTTGCGCGCTTCGGCCAGGCTCAGGGTGATTCCCTGCTGTGCGAAGACGTCGACAAAGACCTTGACCGGCGCCATGCAACCGAAATCGACGGTCGTCCCCGCCCAGTCACATATAATGGCTTTGATTTTTTTCATTTGCTGCTTTGATTTGATAAATTATTTATTCCAGTACATGGATGCTTCGACGGCGACGAGCAACTGCCTCATGTCTTCCGGGAAGATGTCGCCGATATTGCCGATGCGGAAAGTTTCGGCTTCCGTCAGTTTGCCGGGATAGATGACGAAACCGCGCTCTTTCAGATTCTGATAGAACCGCTTGAATTCATATCCGGCGACCTGCGGCGGATAAAACGAGGTGATGATGTGAGACTGGAGCGATTCGGGAATCACCATCGTGAATCCGAGCGCCAGCATGCCTTCCTTCAATATCCGGTGATTCTCGCGGTAGCGCTTTTCGCGTGCAGCCACACCGCCTTCCTGTTCCAGTTCGAGCAGCGCCTGGTAAAAGGCGCGGACGATGTGCGTGGGAGAAGTGAAACGCCATTTGCCTTTGCCTTTTTCCATCTGGTACCACTGGTCGTAGAGATCGAGTGCGTGAGAACGCGCGCGGCCCTTGCTCTTTTCCAGTTCGGAGGTGCGGGCGATGACGAACCCGAATCCCGGCGTACCCTGGATACACTTGTTCGCACTGCTGATGACAAAGTCAGCCTTCAGCGCCGGCACGTCCATGGACACGCCGCCAAAAGCGCTCATGGAGTCAATGATCAGGACCTTTCCCGCCTCCTTCACCACGGCGGCAACCTCGGCGATGGGATTCAGGATGCCGGTTGTCGTTTCGACATGCACCACGGCGACATGCGTGACGGCGGGGTCGCCGGCCAGCAGGTTTTTGATTTGCTGCGGGTCGGGTATCTGCGCGTCGCCGGTGCGATACTTCAGCACGTCAATGCCGAGCATGCGCGCTATTGTTTCCATGCGGTCGCCATAGGCGCCGTTGGAGACGACCATCAGCTTCCCGTCGCGCGGGATGACGCTGCCGATCACCGATTCCACGACAAAACTGCCGCTGCCCTGCATCAGTACGGTCGTATACCCGTCTGTATCCCGGCCGGCAATGGCCAGCAGGCGGGCGCGCAAGTCCTGCACAAGGCTGTTGTAGTCGTCATCCCACGTACACCAGTCGCGCAGCATGGCTTCACGCACCGTGTCGGAAGTCGTCAGCGGACCGGGCGTCAATAAAATATACGGACGATTTTTCATCTCAGTTGAATTTTTAAATGATTACTTGTTTATTACTGTTTTATGTATGATAATTTCCCGAAAGGTACTTGCTCCGAAAAAATATGCCTGCCACAGCCAGCAGCAGCAGGCAAACTGCGGGGACAAAGATACTGATTAAATACAATACGTGCGAAAAAGAAATTCCGACGGCAAAAAACTCCTTGTAAAGCAGAATCAGGAGCGAACACGTATAGCCCGCCGAATCGCAGATGTATATCAGGAACCCCGCATTGGCCTTGGTCCTGAACAGCGCGATGAAACGGTCGAAGTAGACGCTCTGGATGGTGATATAGGGCAGGAATATGCCGAAACCGACCATGACAAACCACAGTTGCGGACTGATCCGCCCGAGGGCGTACAGTATTGACCCGGCCGGCAGAATCGCCAGCCCGGTAAAGACCATCACGTGCTGAACGGTGAAGCACAGCCGGTTGGAGCGGATAAAGGAAAGGCAGCCCACGCAAACGAACACGAGCAGCCCGATCAGGAACTCAATTTTCAAAAAGATGTTCATCGAGGCCGAGAGATTGATTTCGCGCGCCACCTCGACCATGAAATTGTCTCTGAAGTCGCGGCTCATGGTGAGCAGCGCATTGATGGCGACGATAGCGAACAGTCCGATTCCGAATCCGGCCAGCAGGCGACGTTTATCCCTGCCGGTCATGGCCTCGCGCTTGGTTCGCTGTGCAATATCCGATTCGCTTTGCGCGGGAATACGCGACAGCATCCATACGAAGAACAGAAACGGCCCGACAAAAACCAGTCCCTCGACGGCCGGCATCCAGAATTCATTCACCCGAAAGGCGTCGTGAAGAATGAAATAGATGGACTTGAGCGCACCCGAACCCATAATCATGTTGATAGTCAAACCCAGCGACAGCATTTCGGTGAACCTTCGTCCTTCCAGGAAACTGAAGATAATGCCGAAAATCAGGCCCAGCGGCAGCCCGTTGAGAAACAGAAAGACGAAGTTGTACGGATAGGGCGTCAGTCCGAAGCCCACCAGCGCCACTTCCGAGACGGCAACGAACAGAATAATGTACAGAATCCGCCTGCCGTAATTCAGCCCGGCGATGAATTTAATCCCAAAGTATTTGGAGGTCAGATAGCCCAGCATCTGCGAAATAATCAGCACCGTTTTGTAGCTTGATCCGAAGAGGACATATCCCTCATACGTCCCGGCATTGAAAGGCTTGCGGAAGGCATACGTGCAAAAGTAAACGCCGAAAGCGGCAATGATACACCAAATCACCAAAAAAAGATCTTTACCCAGCAACCGGTCAAGCACGCTCGGACGATGTTTTGTTTCTGCTACAGTCATATTTCTATTTTGTTACTGTTTTGTCATTTTTGCTCGACAAAGATAAGCGATAAAAACAGACTGAACAACAAAATCACATAAAAATCGTTCATATCGAAATAAAATGACAGATCAACACGAAAGAAAACAGGGTTTTCCGGTTTCCTCCCGCATGGCTTTTTTACCTGACCGGTTCCCTGCTTTCTTCATGGAATTTTTCCTATCTTTGAACCGAATTTAAAGATGAATCATCTTTAAATTCACTCTCTCTAAAACCGGAATGTGTGTGAACATTTTCCGGTTTACTCTGTTTTCTCCGCCGGAACAAAAACAACCTTGTCCTTGTCGTCCTGCGGCAAAAAGCCCGACAACTCCTTTGACTGATCCTTCCAACAGGTTTGCCACAGTTCAGTGGGAATTTTCCATCTGTTCGATGAAGGCGATGTCTTCTTTCGAGAGCGGTTCTCCCCTGTCGGTCAACTTCCATACCATATCCTGCAATTGAAATACGTAGTCGTGGTACTGTTCGCTGTCGGTGTATCCGTGCCGTCCGGGCGGGTATTCTTCCATGTTGATCCGCTTGTTTTTGACCCTTTCGCACAGATCCATGATCAGGGAAGAATTGCTTACGACGGTGAATACGTATTCTTCCGTCGTGAGCGACTGGGATAAGTCCTCGTTTCCGCAATACATTATCAGAAGCACGCCGCAAAAACCTCTTGCGGGCACATCGACGGTGGTTTTCTTCAGCAGCAGGCCGTTCTGGCAGGCGCCGGTTACCGCCTTCATGATCAGTCCGGCAGGAAAGGTGACCGAAATATCTTGCGAAGTGGTATTCTTCAGCGGGATGAATATCTGGACATGCAGCATCCCGCTTCCTGCGATCGTATCCACACGGACAGTGTCGCCGGCGGCTCTTGTCCATACCGTTTCCGTCCGGATGAATTCGGTATAGGGCAGGGAGTCGCGTTTGCCGGCGCTCTGGTAATAGTTTGCCGGATCGTAGCCGCCCATGATTCTGCCGGCCGTTTCGATGCCGTCGGGCAGGTGAAACGGCGTTCCGGTGGGTTCGCCTCTCGTGTTGCCCAGTCCGGGAATCTTACCCGGCCTGTCTCCCACCCATTCGGGTTTGGGTTTGGGTTCGGGTTCGGCTTCGGGTTCCGTTGCCGGGTCATTCTTTTCGCACGAAACGAAAAGCAGGGTGGCTATCATTATCGCCACCGGGAAATTGAATTTTGAAAATGTTTTCATATCATAAAAATTAAAAGTTTGTTTTTGCTCCGCTATGCAACTTTGTGCCGTACTTATCCTGTAAAAGATTGCTATGAACGTTTATAATGACATTATCCGGATCAATCCCGAAAAACGCTTCGGAAAACCCTGCGTGCAAGATACCCGTATCACGGTTTACGACGTCCTTGGGCGGTTGTCGGCTGACATGGCGCATAACGAAATTATTGCCGATTTCCCCTAACTGACCCGGCAGGATATTCTTGCCTGCCTTGCCTTTGCCGCCCGACGCCGAACGTATCATACTTAACTGTTCAAATATCATTTCCTTTATTGATAATCCCGAACAAAACGTTTGGAAATTTATTGATCCGTATTCTTCCGCATTTCCATACGCATCCCCGTAATTTTTTTCCTCATTCCCGTTTTCGCAGATGCGCACCGGCGTAAATTTTCCTGCGGATGGAAATTCCCTCAAATCCCAAAGTTTTGTCGGCTTTAAAATTAAGGTTGTACTTTTGCAACAACAGTAGTCGCTGCCATCCCGTAAGATCCGGCGCGGCTCGTTTTTTTATATGAACCCAAACGATTTGAGCAGACAGTTACGGATATTCCGGATACAATTGTCCAGGCCGGTATGCTTCACCCAATTTTGGATATAGCGGGAGCAGAGCGTCAAGTTCAGCCCTTTTTGCTCCTGACATAGTTTTATACTTGCGCAAAATAGTATAGCGGTGTCCTTTAGATAATTCATTACCCTTTCGTTCCAGCCTGCGAACTTCGTCTAATGCTTTATTCAATGATTTAATCAAATGAAATTTGTCAAATACAATACTGCTGCCCGGCAAATGATTGATTACTTCATGAATGAAGGCCGGAGAGATATCCATACTTACTAATTCTATGTGGTTAGTGGCGCGAAGCGGCGCCTGTTTGTTCCATTTTCACCTCATTAATCACTAACCGTTAACCGCTAATCACTAAATCACTGATTTTGATTACCGGAGATTTTATGTACTTTTGCAGCCATTCCGACATAATGATATAGTGCCGTTTAATTTAATTGAAAGCAAATGACAAATAAAGTACGTATTGCAATTTTTGCAGGATTGATTCCGCTGTGGACCGTGGCCCAGCATGTCAAAATCACGCATGGCCCCTATTTGCAGGCTGTGAGAGAAAATGAAGCGACGATCGTCTGGACTACGGATGTGGATGCCGTTTCGTGGGTGGAGTTTGCTCCGGACGGCGACGAGAGTTTTTATGCCGTCGAACGACCGTCCTGTTATCAGACCAAAGACGGAAACCGGGTGATCGGCAAGCTGCACAAAGTCACCATCCCGGGACTGGAGAAGGGAACGGAATACCGCTACCGGGTGTTCTCGAAGGCCGTACTGCGGTATGAGGGACAGAGCGATGTCCTGTACGGACATGTTGCTTCGACCAACGTGTACCGTGAAAGACCGCTCCGTTTCCGGACGCTCGATACCGGACGGAAAGAGATCGCCTTCACGGTCGTCAACGACATTCACGGCCGGATTGACGACCTGAGAGCCTTGACGCGCAATGTGGTCGGCGAGAGGAAAGATCTGGTGCTGTTCAACGGCGACATGGTGAGCGACATGGAAGACGAAACGGCGTTCTTTGCCGGTTTCATGGATGAAGCGGTAAAGCTGTTTGCTTCCGAAGTGCCCGTTTTTTATGCGCGGGGCAACCACGAAACACGCGGAAAATTCAATGTAAACTTTTCTTCCTATTTCCCGACTTCCACGGACAAGCTCTATTATGCTTTCCGGCAGGGGCCGGTACACTTCATCGTGCTGGACTCGGGAGAAGACAAACCGGATTCCGACATCGAGTATTCCGGACTGTCCCGGTTCGACGCCTACCGCAGCGAGCAACGGGAATGGCTGAAAAAGGAATTGCGGAGCGAGTCCTTCCGGACGGCCAAATACCGGCTGGTCATTGTACACATTCCGCCGGTTGATTCGGACTGGCACGGGACGCTCGAGGTCAGGGAGAAATTTCTGCCGGAACTGAACAACGCCGGGATTACGGCCATGTTCTGCGGCCACACGCACCGGTACAACGGTCTGGAACCCGGCCCGCTGCACGATTTTCCCATCCTGATCAATGCAACCAATACGGCGCTGGAAGTCAGGGCGGATGCAACCGGGATGACGGTCGAGCGCAAAGATACGGACGGCAAGGTATTGAACCGGTTCCATTATCCGGCAAAGTGAAAAACATAACGGGAAGAGAACATGCGTAAATCGAAACTTGTACGGGCGATCGTTGTCGGCGTTGCCGTATGCGTGATACTGTCGGCTGTCGGCGGAGCGGGTGCGTGGATGCTTTTTGCACCGAATTTCATGCCCGGGAAGACGTATTATATCCATATTTATCCTGAAAACGATTTTCGGTGGCTGTGCCGTCAGCTGGAAGATTCGGCACACTGCCGAAACATCGAAACGTTTATCCGGCTGGCCGGACTGCTGAAATATCCGGACCACATGCGTACCGGCTGCTATGCGGTGACTCCGGGGATGAACAACCGCGACCTGTTGAACCGGTTGCGCCGGGGGCATCAGGAACGGGTACAGCTTACCTTCAACAATATCCGCACCAAAGAAGAACTGGCCGAACGCCTGAGCGCCCAGCTGATGACGGACGGCGACGAACTGGCTGACCTGCTGGACAACGAAGCGTTCTGCGATTCGATGGGGTTCACTCCACAGAGCATCCCGGCCATGTTTATTCCCAACACGTATGAAGTTTACTGGAATATTTCCGCCGGGAATCTGATGCAGCGGATGAAGCGTGAATACCTGGCCTTCTGGACGGAAACGCGCCGCGACAGGGCCGAAAAAATCGGCCTCTCGCCCGTCGAAGTGGCCACGCTGGCCTCGATCGTAGAAGAAGAATCGGCCGTCGCGGAAGAATATCCGGTCATTGCCGGCCTCTACATCAACCGCCTGCACTGCGGAATGCCCCTGCAGGCCGATCCGACGGTGAAATATGCAGTCGGCGACTTCACCCTGCGCCGGGTGCTTTACAGGCATCGCGACGTGGATTCGCCCTACAACACCTACCTGCACGAGGGACTGCCTCCCGGCCCCATCCGGATACCTTCCATCGCGGCCCTTGAGGCGGTACTGAACCATGCCGAACACCACTATCTGTATATGTGCGCGAAGGAAGATTTTTCCGGAAGACACCACTTTTCGACTTCGCTTGCCGAACACAACCGCCATGCCGAACGTTATCAACATTCGCTGAACCGACTGGGAATCCGGTGAAACTTCTTTGCCGGATTATCCTCCCGATGATCGTCCGCCAGCTTTCTTCACTTGAAGAAAGTCTCCCGACGGCCGTCCGCCGACTTTCTTCGGTCGATTAAAGTCTCCCGACGACCGTCCGCCAGCTTTCTTCACTTGATGAAAGTCTCCCGATGATCGTCCGCCGACTTTCTTCGGTTGATTAAAGTCTCCCGACGACCGTCCGCCG
>JAISMO010000174.1 GCA_031276675.1 Tannerella sp. | reverse complement strand
ATGGAAAATGAAAGTCGCCACGCAATCACGTCGAACACAGGTAAATTCATCAAAGAGCTGTGCGAACAGGAACATCCGAACCTCGTCTCGGGCGCCCGATATTTACTCTGCATGACCTGCCTTATAAGGTGAGCGTGACGGAGCTTACAAGCTCTGTCATGCCAACCTTATAAGGCAGGGTTGCGCAGAACGACAGTGCCGGTATATAATGAATAAAAACAATGAAACAAGTCTGACGTTCCTGTTTATATTACCTGTCTCTGCTACCGGGGTGTCAACGGGGAGGAAATGAGGCGCTGTGTTCTTTTCCAAAATCCCCCGCCGGGACAGGGCTGAATCCCGCTCCGGCAATGCCTTCTTATCCTTCACGAAATTTTGATGACCTGAGTCCGGAAGAAGCGGTATTGAAAAAACTCGTATCTTTGCACGGTCTTAATTTAAAAAGGGTTAGACATGAACGAAGAAAATAATTGCACCTATGACGAGGAGGAAGCGGTACGGTTTATCCGGAACTTTCTTCCGCAGGAAATGAAGGAACGATTCAGTGATGACGATCTGATCTGTTTCATGGATTTGATTTCCGAATATTATGAGTCGAAAGGATTTTTCGACGGAGCGGATGATGAGGTGGTGGAAATTGATGAGGACGAGTTGATCCGGTACGTTGTAAAAAATGCCGGCCGTGAGGGGCAGGGCAGGGTGACTGCCGACGAGGTGACGCTGATCGTACAGGGCGAACTGGCCTACTGCGACTCCATTCACCTGTTCGAGTAGTTCGCGACGATGGAGGGAAAAGTAAAACGCTGGCAGGGCTGGCTGTTTTGCCTGGCCGTTGTGCTTGCCGGATGCAAATCAAGCGAGACGGCGGAAAGCACGGCGGGCAAAACGCTGGCAGACCTTATCGGCGGCATGGCCGTCGGAGGCGCCGAGGGCGTCTATATCGGCAGGAGGATGGCGGAACAGAAAGTGGAACTGGATGTCGTTCTGCCCCGGAAAAGAGCGATCGAAACGATGAAGAAGGGGGAAGCCGTGAAAGTAACGTTTGACTCCGGTTTACTGTTTTTGAAGAATGCCAGTACGCTCAGCGACACGGCAAAATACATCCTGCGGCAGTTGACGGCCTGTGTGAACCGCTATCCGGATATCGATCTCAAGATCGTCTGTTACACGGATAACGCAGGCGAAACGGAACCGAACCGTATTTTGTCGGAACGGCGCGCCAGGGGCGTCCGGGACTACCTGGCGGCGCAGGGCGTGGCTGCACACCGGATGACTTTCAAGGGGATGGGGGTGCTCTATCCGGCGGCCGACAATCGCACGCCGGCCGGCCGTGAACAGAACCGCCGACTGGAAATCTGGTTCCTGGCCGGTGAACAGATGATGCGCGAAGCGCAGCTGCGCAAATAATCATGCACCCCTTCAAGCCCGTTCTGCAAATGATTCGTATTTTTGCCGGAAAATACAGCATATGAAAAATGAAACAGCCTGGCTGGCGGATGATTTAAACTCTGCATGTAACGTTCTGCGCAACGGCGGATTAATCCTGTATCCCACCGATACGGTCTGGGGGATCGGATGCGACGCGACCAGCGCCGGAGCTGTGGAACGCATCTACGCACTTAAACGCCGCGCCGACCGGAAAGCCATGCTGGTACTGCTCGACAGCGCCGCCAAACTGGAAACCTACATCGAAGAAGTCCCCGCCACGGCATGGGAACTGATGGAAAAGGCGGTCAAACCCTTGACGATTATTTATTCCGGGGCGCGCAACGTGGCGCCGAACCTGCCGGGCGAGGACGGCAGCCTGGGCATCCGCATCACGGACGAACTGTTTTCCAGTCGGCTGTGCCGGATGTTTTGCAGGCCTGTTGTTTCCACTTCGGCCAATTTCAGCGGACAACCCGCGCCGGCCTCGTTTCGGGAGATTGCGGAAGACATCCGGACCGGCGTTGATTATGTGGTCCGTTACCGGCAGGACGACACCCGTCCGGCCCGTCCGTCGGCCATCCTGCGTACCGACGCCGGCGGTCTTGTTCAAGTCATCCGGGAATAACCATGAACAAGCGCCGGCAAACCCTCGTCTATGTCCTTTCGGATTTCACCACGGCCGCCTTTGTCTGGCTGCTGCTGAACATGCTCCGCTATGCGGAGGTGGCGCAGTACGACGGCTTTGAGACGCTTGCCCTCTATCTCGCTTCTTCCCAGGTGCTGAAGGGACAGTTACTGATTCCCTTTTTCTGGCTGACGCTGTATTATTTTTCAGGATATTACAATATCCCTTTCGGCAAGTCGCGCATCGGAGAACTGTTCGGAACGCTTGTCTGCGTTGCCATCGGCGTGACGGTTATTTTCTTTGCCGTCCTGCTGAACGACCTGCCCCGGTCGTTCGAAATTTATCTCCGGATATTCTTCGCCTACACAGCGATGCAGTTTTTCCTGACCTATGCCGTACGCTTTTCGATTACGCTGCATGCGCTGCGGAAAATGCGCCGCCGTGAATGGGCGCCGAATGTACTGGTCATCGGCGCGGGGCAGCAGGCATTGCAGACAAAAAAGGATCTGACGAAACTGGGATACCGGATTGCCGGGTTCGTAGGGATCGATGCTGCGACGGCGCCCGCGATACCGCAGGACGAAGTGCTGGGGAGCGTGGACGATTTGCCGCAGCTGATGACCGCCTGTCCGGTTGACGAACTGGTGCTGGCGCCGGACGCCATTCCGGATGCCGAAATCATCCGCATCCTCTATTCCCTCTACCATTACAGCCTCCCCATCAAGGTCAGGATGGAGAAAAACAACCCGCTGGCCAGGGGTAAGGTGAAAATCATTCACGGGATTCCGTTTATCGAAGTGACGGCAAACAATTTTTCCGAAGCGGGCAAGAACATCAAACATGCCCTGGACAAGGTGGTCGCCGTTCTGGTACTGACCCTGCTCTCGCCGATGTATGCCTGCATTGCTTTCCGCGTAAAGAAAAGTTCGCCGGGGCCGGTTTTTTTCAGCCAGGAGCGCATCGGTTATATGGGCCGGCCGTTCACCATTTATAAATTCCGGACGATGTATGCGGATGCCGGAAACAGGCAGGGGGCGCTGCTGACGGAACGGGACGATCCGCGCGTGACGCCCTTCGGACGCTTCCTGCGCAAATACCGGCTGGACGAATTTCCCCAGTTCTGGAACGTGCTGAAAGGGGACATGTCCCTGGTCGGGCCGCGCCCGGAGCAGCGCTACTACATTGACCGGATTGTCAGCCGGGCGCCCTGCTATTACCTGCTCCACAACGTCCGTCCGGGCATCACGTCGTGGGGCATGGTGAAATACGGCTATGCCGATACGGTTGAAAAAATGATTGAGCGTCTCGACTACGACATCATGTATTACGAAAACATGTCTCTGAGTCTGGACCTCACGATTCTGGCATATACCATCAAAATCGTATTAACGGGAAAAGGAGTGTGAAAAGGTCATGAGTAACAGAGACAGGTTTTACCGTTTCCTGCTGTGGCGGGAAAAACACATTCGGGAACGGCATTTCATCCTGATCGTCAGTTTCCTTGTGGGGATCGGTACGGCGCTGGCCGCCATCCTGCTGAAACAGCTGATCCATTTCATTCAGAGCTGGCTCGTGACGGGCAATCATCAGGACGGGATGAATTACCTGCTGCTACTCTATCCGATCATCGGGATTCTGCTGTCGGGGCTGTTTGTGCGCTACCTGGTACGCGACGACATCAGCCACGGCGTGACGAAAATACTCTACGCCATCTCGCAGCGAAAAAGCCGCATCAAACCCCACAACATGTGGTCGTCGCTGGTAGCCAGTTCAGTCACCATCGGCTTCGGCGGGTCGGTCGGAGCCGAAGCGCCGATTGTCCTGACCGGCGCAGCCATCGGCTCCAACCTCGGACGCCTGTTCCGCATGGAGCAGAAAACACTGATGCTGCTTGTCGGCTGCGGCGCCGCCGGCGCCATCGCGGGCATCTTCAAAGCGCCGATCGCCGGACTGGTATTCGTCATCGAAGTGCTGATGCTGGATCTCACCATGACCTCCGTCCTGCCGCTGCTGATTTCGTCCGTCACGGCAGCCACCATGTCGTATATCTTCACCGGGACGGAGGCCATGTTCAAGTTCTCACAGACGGAGGCCTTTGAAATCGGGCGTATCCCCTGGGTCCTGCTGCTGGGTATTTTCTGCGGGCTGGTCTCGCTCTACTTCACCCGCGCAATGAACCGGATCGAAAGTTTCTACCGCAAACTGCTCCGCAGGCGGCAAAAATTCCTGTTGGGCGTGGTGATGCTGAGCGTGCTGATCTTTCTTTTTCCGCCGCTCTACGGCGAAGGGTACGGCACCATTGAATCGCTGCTCGACGGACAGTACGCTTTCCTGATGAGCGACAGCCTTTTCAACAACCTGAGCGGAAACTACTGGGGGATCATCCTGTTCACGGGTCTGATTCTGCTGACCAAGGTCTTTGCCTCAAGCGCCACGAACGCGGCCGGCGGATGCGGCGGAATCTTCGCCCCCAGCCTGTACCTGGGGTGCATCGCGGGGTTCATGTTTGCGCATGTGTCCAATTATTTCGACTTCCTGTATCTCCCCGAAAAGAATTTTGCCCTGATGGGTATGGCGGGCGTCATGTCGGGCGTGATGCATGCACCGCTGACGGGCGTTTTCCTGATTGCCGAACTGACCGGCGGATACGATCTTTTCCTCCCGCTGATGATTGTCTCCATCAGTTCCTACATGCTGATCATCGCCTTCGAACCGCACAGCATCTATTCCATGCGGCTGGCGAAGAAAGGCGAGCTGCTGACGCATCACAAGGACAAAGCCATCCTGACGCTGCTGAAAATAAACAGCGTGATCGAGACGGACTTCCTGCCCGTCCGTCCGGAAATGACGCTGGGCGAGATTGTCAGGGATGCGATTGCCTGTAGTTCGCGCAACATATTCCCGGTGGTGGACGGAAACAACGTGTTGCTGGGGGTGGTACTGGTCGACAATATCCGGAACATCATGTTTCGACCGGAACTGTACGGGCGTTTCAGGGTCTCGAAATTCATGGTCTCCGCGCCGGCCAGGCTGCGCCCGAACATGTCGATGGAAAAGATCATGCGGATTTTTGACGACACCAAGGCCTGGAACCTTCCCGTCGTCGACCTTGAAGGCCGCTACATGGGTTTTGTTTCCAGATCAAAGATATTCACTTCCTACCGGGAAGTACTGGTCGACACGTTTTCGGAGGAATAACAGAGATTCAACCATTCAATCACAGAAACGATCCGCCGGCTGCCTCTCCTCCCTTTTGCGGAGGGCAGCCGGCGGAAAAGTACACAGGAGATGGATAAAAAAACATTACGAATCGTATATATGGGCACGCCTGATTTTGCGGTAGCGAGTTTGCGTGCGCTGGTGGAGGGCGGATACCGGGTTGTCGGTGTCGTTACGATGCCCGACAAGCCGATGGGACGGCACGGCAACACGCTGCAATCCGGCCCGGTCAAGCAATACGCGCAACAGCAGGGCATCCCCGTGCTGCAGCCGGAGAAGCTGAAGGACGAAACTTTTTTGGCGGAGCTTCGCTCCCTGAAAGCCGATCTGCAGGTGGTAGTCGCCTTCCGCATGTTGCCCGAAGCGGTGTGGAAGATGCCGCCCCTGGGCACGTTCAACCTGCACGCTTCACTCCTGCCGCAGTATCGCGGCGCGGCGCCCATCCACTGGGCGCTGATCAACGGCGAAAAAGAGACGGGCGTGACTGCGTTTTTTCTGGCGCACGAAATCGACACCGGCCACATTATCCGCCGGCGACGGCTGCCGATCGCGGATACGGACGACGCAGGCAGCCTCCATGACAAACTGATGATCCTGGGCGCCGCGCTGGTGGTCGAAACAGTCGATCTGCTGCTGGCCGGCAATGGCAGGATCGACACCCTGCCGCAGGAAATGCTGACCGCCGCCGGCGTTGAACTTCGTCCCGCCCCGAAAATCCTCAAGGACACCTGCCGCATCCACTGGCAACAGCCGGCCAAAGCCGTTTGCAACTTTATCCGCGGCCTCTCTCCCAGTCCGGCCGCGTGGACGGAATGGATCGCGGAGGGCACAGCGCCGCAGCCCATGAAAATTTTCCGCTCGGAACTCCTTCCGGAGGCGCATACCCTGTCTCCCGGCACCGTCCGTACCGACGGCAGCACGTATCTTGACGTAGCCGCGACGGACGGATTCGTGCGACTGTGCTCCGTTCAACTGGCCGGCAAACGGCGGCTGGATGTGAAAGAGTTCCTGAACGGCGTCAGGCACACCGCCCTTGCGGTCAGGTAAAGACCGCAAGCCTCCCGGGATACGGCAAGGGTTGCGGCGCAGTCTGCCGTCTGCTGTCGGTTTGGCATTTTTACCGGCTTGATGAAAAACGCCTGCCGAAATCATCGGTGATACAAAAAATCTCGGTAATTTTGTCGACGCTTGGCAAGCGCCTCCTTGTTATGAGGCAAAATGAATGGATACTTGCCTTTTCTTTTTTTCTTAATCCAAAATTCAGGTTATGAATATAACAAACATTTCCCGCAGAAACTTTATCCGCCGCACGGCCACAAGCGCGGCCGCGCTGGCATTAAGTCCGGAGGTCTTTTCCTTTGCTGCCGGCCGGCAGCCGGCACAGCCGCTCGTCTTTTGCGGTTCGGAAAACAACGACCTTTTCCGTGTGTTGACGGCCGGCAACATCCCCGTACAGCGCTACGAACAGGCAGGACAGGCCATCCGGCAGGCAGCCGGCAAGTCGGGCGTGCTGCTGACGGCCAGCGGCTACCCCGACCGCCGGGTCGCCATGCCGCAAGCGCTGTATGATCTGGCCGCCGAAAAAAGACTGCGCCTCTATGTGGAATATCCCGACCATGTCCAGGGACATGCGTTGGCAGCCGCCCCCATTGTCGGCACGTTTGAGCGCGGCGTGGTAACATCCGGCTTTTTCGGTTCCCGACTGGCGCCTATGAGTCTGCTGAGCCTTCACGACTGCCGTCTCTACCCCGTCGACGTTTCGAAAACGCACATCGTGTTTGCCCGGGTCGCCGGTTTCGACCGGGCGGTCTACGGCCTGACCGATACGGACGTCTGGCCGCTGCTGTTTTCGGAAGGCAACGTGATGACGGCCATGACTTGCCTGTCGTCCTTTTGCCGGAACCGCTTCGGGCCGGTTGACGCCTGGCAGACGGTCTGGCAACGGATACTCGCATGGCTGCTGAGAACGGACGTCACGGTGAACCACTGGCCGGCAGACCCCCATCCCGCGTACACGGCGACGGAAACGCTGCCCGCCGGCGCACGGAGCGCGAGTGTGGAAAAAGGCTGTGAATGGTACTTCAAGGGACGCTTCTTCGTGCATCCGTCATGGATGGACCACTGGCTGAAATACCAGGGAGACGGAGCAATGCCGGTCGGACCGCCGGTGGGCGAGGACTGCATGGTGGGCGACGGCTCGCTGGGCGTGCTGGAAGGCCATGCCTCGAACATCCGCTTCGACGGCACGCAGCAGTATCGCTACTGGATGCGCGCCGACGTGCAGGGAGAAACCGCCTTTGCGCTGGCGGCTGGCGCGCTGCTGTCCGGCAACGGAAAATACCGTGCCGTGGCCGAAAAACTGATTGACTATCTCTTCTACACATCCAAATTCCGGCAGGGACTGCGCAGGGACAGAAACAGTCCGGTCTACGGCTATCTGGGGTGGGCGGACACGCAGCCCGCTACCTTCTATGGCGACGACAACGCCCGCGCCATCCTGGGCGTTATCGGAGCGGCAGCCTGCCTTGGCAGCGAACGGTGGAACCACCTGATTGTCGAAAACATCCTCGCCAACTTCCGGATGTGCAGCCGGCAGGGCTTCCAGGAACGACGGATGGAGGAAGCGGACATCCTGGAAAAGGGACGGTCATACTATGCCGACCGCGACTATTTCAATCCGAATAACGAATCATGGCTGTGGGCGTGCTATCTCTGGCTCTACGCCCAAACCGGCCATGCGCCGCTGCTGGAAAAAACAAAAAGCGCCATTCGCCTCACCATGGAACATTCAAAGGATACCGACCCCGCGCATCCCCAGGCATGGTTCCAGCCCGAACGCGCCCGCATGGTTTTGTGCCTGGCGTGGCTGGTGAGGGTGGACGACACGCCGCAACACCGCGAATGGCTGGACATCGTCGTGCGCAACCTGCTGGCTTTCCAGCAGCCCAACGGCGCCATCCGCGAAGTCATAGGCAATTCGGAGGACATCGCTCACACCACCCGCTCCAACCGCGAATACGGCGTGAACGAAGCCTTGCTCATCGAAGCCGACGGCGACCCGGTGGCCGACATGCTTTACGCCAACAATTTTGCCTTTTTCGGACTGAACGAGGCCGCTCACGTGACGGGACGACCCGAATACAGACAGGCCGTCGAGCGGCTGTCCGACTTCCTGACACGCATACAGGTGCGGAGCGAAAGACATCCCGACCTCGACGGAGCCTGGTTTCGCGCCTTCGATTACCGGCGATGGGAATACTGGGCTTCCAACGCCGACGTCGGCTGGGGCGCCTGGGCAACACTCACCGGCTGGATACAGGCCTGGATCACGGGCACGCAGATGTTGCTTGAACAGGGCGCAAGTTTCTGGGAACTGGCCGGAAAAATCCGTGTGAAAGAACCGATCGGTACGCTCGAAAGCTGATCAAAATTGGGAGTTCCCCGAAGGCTCGGGGAGTTCCCCGAAGGTTCCGGGGAGTTCCCCGAAAGTTCCGGGGAGTTCCCCGAAAGTTTTTGGGAGTTCCCCGAAGGCTTGGGGAGTTCCCCGAAAGTTCCGGGGAGTTCCCCGAAGGTTCCGGGGAGTTCCCCGAAGGCCCGGGGAGTTCCCCGAAGGTTTTTGGGAGTTCCCCGAAAGTTCCGGGGAGTTCCCCGAAAGTTCCGGGGAGTTCCCCGAAGGCTCGGGGAGTTCCTCGAAGGTTCCGGGGAATTTCTGAAAGGTCTCCGGGAGTTCCCCGAAGGTCTCCGGGAATTCACCGGAAGTTCCAGGGAATTGAAAATGGAAAGTCCGGAGGTAAATATCATATGCAAACCGACTATAAACATGCAATGTAATCCTTCACTTGACGACAGTGGGTTCAAACCAGTGTCATCCGCTTAAGAACAATCCAATAAAAAGCCGACGGAAAACCGCCCGTTTCCTTTTACTTTTTAAACAGAGGTTATTCAATAAAGTTAAACTTTCTTGTTGATGCGATTTTTTTTCGTGTCTTGGTTGGTGTTGATGATTTGAAAATTATATCTTTGCGTCATTCTTAAAAAAAAAACGGAAAAAGAAAATGAGCGAAGGATACTTTTTTATACCGGCCCTGCACGGCGAATGGAAGCGATTAAACCTTTTTATGTCGGCGGATGGTTCTGTCCTGTATTTTTTGTTATGCACTCCCGTTTTTGCGTTCCGGCGCGACGGACACTTCCGGCCCCATCCGTTCAAATGTTCGACGGAGGGTATCGTATTGCCGCGTTCGCGCTTTCCTGATAACGCGGGCCGGGGCCGGGCCGGACGGCAGCAAAACCTCTTCCGAAGCAGCCTGCCCTTAGCCTGCGAAACACGCTCCGAACAATAAGAAACAACCATTAATCCATTAATAAGAAAGAAGAATGAAAAAAGTGATTTTATTTTTTGCAGTGATCTGCCTTGCCGCAACCGGGTTCGCACAAA
>JAISMO010000051.1 GCA_031276675.1 Tannerella sp. | reverse complement strand
TCCACGATGATATAAGGCGACGTGGTCTGCTGTTTGTCGAAAATCACAATGTCGGCGCGTTTCTTTTCCCGTCCGAAAGTAACGGCGTATTCCAACTCTATCCGCTCGGCGGGATATTGGTAATCGTTGAGTAATATCGCCAAATATAATTGACGAACAGCCTCTTCCGGCGTAAGTTTTATTGCTTTCTTCCGGATAGCGCATTGGATATACGGAACTTCTTTCCCGTTTGTCGTGCGGGTAACGATTTTTGTTCAAACTCACGAATCAAAACAAGGTCAAATTGCGCCTGTTTATAATCCGAATCTTTGAGAATATCGGCAAGTGTCATATTACGGTAATCATATTGAAATACCTGGATTCAAGATAATCAATACCCAAATCAACGGAATATCCCCTGTGGGAACAGACATTTCCCGTTTTATCTTTCACAAGGGAATGTGAAAACCCGCTCCCCGCTTTTATCATTTGAGACATTGTTAAAACAGGGGAGAATAACAACATCGCCGTCAAAATTGATTTCATTCCGTTTTCTACTTTTTCCTGAAACGGAATGGGCTGAATTTTATTGCAAAATTCTTTACCGGACGTTTTTCGATGAAGAAGAATATCATTACATTTGCACCACAATTTAATATAGCAAATGTGAAGAAAATAACTTTTTTGTTGTGCATTAGTGCATATCCTTACGGAGGAAATGATCCCGAAAGCCTTGTGAAAATCGCCGATTCCTCAACGGGAATGATCAATTCCCCATGGGGAATTGCCGATTCCCCATGGGGAATGACTGATTCCCCATAAGGAATTGCCGATTCCCCAACGGGAATGACTGATTCCCCATGAGGAATTGTTGATTCCCCATGGGGAATGATTGATTCCCCATGGGGAATTGTCGATTCCCGTTGGGGAATTAGCGCCGCACAAAAGTATTTTTCATCTCAAAATGAGCAGTTTGAAGAAAAATTATGTCAAGAGAAAACAAACTGAAGCTGCCGGACGAGCAGTTTCTCGCGTATGCAAATACGATCAACAGCCAGTGTACCCAACATGCCGCCGAATGGGAGATCGACTCTGCGCGCCTGAGTAATTTAAACACGCTGACCACCCGCGCGAATCAAGCCTACGCGGCAAACAGGGACAGGGAGACGCGCAATCGGATTACCTCGGCGAACAAAAAAGCGGCGTTCGGGGAACTGAAGCATTTTCTAAGCCCGTTTGTCGATTATCTCGAAAGTAATCTGTCGGTGCCCGATACCGCCCTTGCGATTATGGATCTGCGTTCGCGCGTGCATCACGCCTCCCTGCCCATCGGCAGGCCGGACGAATCGCCCGTGGTGTCTGTTGTGCATCGGCACGACGAAATGACGGTGTACGTTGCTCTGGCCGAATTCGGACACCCGACGCAAAGTATCACCCGGCACAAATACCATGGCTTCAAACTGCGCTGGAAGTTTGAAGACGAATCGTCGTACCGGTTCGAATTTTCCACCCGCCTGCGCTTCACGCTCCGTTTCGACCGTGCCGACGAAGCAAGGCGGGTGATCCTGGCGGCCGCGTGGATCAATCCCCGTCTGCAGGAAGGACCCTGGTCCAAAGATCTGACGGAAATTGTGAGCTGATTGAAAACGGAAACCTGAAGACGTCTTGACGCCGATTGCCGATCCGGCGGTCGGCGCCGGTCGGAGACGCTTGATCTGCTGTGGATTTTCCGGCCGCGGGAAACGCTTCTGCCGGATCGGAAATTCATCCGGCAGACTTGAATCTTCCGGCATTTCAACCGGTTTGGGGATACGAAAGGAAGAACGTGTAACAGGCCGTCTCGCAGGAGACTTGCGACGGCACCTCAAAAAAAAGATTTAGCCTCCCTTTTCCGTAACCGTTGCCGCTTAAAAATATTCCTGTATATTTGCCTCCCTAATTTAATTGACGAATATATGAAAACCGACAGCCGATTATTTACAGTTTTACGTTCAAGGAAATTTCCAAAACTTTCGGGGATGTTTTCCGGACTCGTCTTTTCGACGGGTATCCTGCTCTCCGTTCCGGCCGTATCGCAGACGGTTCAGCCGGAATACCGGGAAAAATGGGAAGAGGTAGAAACCCATATCCGTAACAGCTGGCTGAACTATGTGGACGCTTCGCCCCGGTCGCTGCCCAAACCCTATTCCTATGCCCTGAATCCCGGCACGCTGTATTACTGGGATTTGTATTTCATCAACGAGGGGCTGACGGCACAGGGTTTCATGGAGCAGGCACGAAACAACATAGATAATTTCATTTATGAAATAGAGCATCTCGGATTCGTTCCCAATGCAAACGGATGGGGCGAAGACCGCAGTCAGACGCCCTATTTTGCCATGATGGTGCGCAGCTATTATGAAAAATGTCTGCGGAAGGACACCGCATGGCTGCGCCGGGCATACCGCGCCGCCCTGTCGGAGTATGCATTCTGGACGAATGAGAACGGGAATCTGATCGAAGACCATCGCACGCCCGAAGGATTGCAGCATTATTCGCACCATGCCGACACGGCGGCCCTGCTGAAGTTTTACGAACAGACGCGCGGACGCTGGCCTCCGCATCGCGCCGACACGCGGGAGGAGAAAATACGGATAGCGGCTCACCGGCTTGCCGAAGCCGAAACGATGGATTTTACGCCCCGCTTTGAGGGCAGATGCATGGATTTTATCGCGGTTGACCTCAATGCAAATCTCTATCAGTACGAAATCAATCTGGATTATTTTGAAAAGGAACTGGGTATCGGTGGCGAAATTGACTGGAAGCGTCGCGCCGAACAGCGGGTGGAACGGATGAACCGTTATTGCTGGGACGGGGAAAAAGGCTTTTTCTACGATTATGATTATAAAAATCACCGCCGGAGCAGCGTGGCGGCCCTGTCCGCACTGATGCCGCTGTACTGGGGGTTTGCCACCGGAGAACAGGCGGAACGTGTCCGGCAGCAGCTGTCGCTGTTTGATGCGCCGGGCGGACTGGTCGTCTGTGAACCGATTGACGGGTCGCATGTCTATCAATGGGGCGACCGGGCGGTATGGCCTCCCGTTCAGTTTATTGCCATGACGGCGCTGCTCCGCTACCGTTATCTGCCGGAGGCGAGGCAGGTAGCGCTGAAATATCTGAATACGGCGACCCGCAACTTCGTAAAACCCGAACCGGCCACCTACCCGCCGTTCAAGTATGGCGACGGCGTGCGGCGGCCGGGTTTCCTGTACGAGAAATTCACCCGGTCGGGCGACATACTCGACGCCGAGTATCCGTGCAGCGAAATGATGGGCTGGGCGGCGGCAACCTACCTCAAGGCGCTGGAGGTGATGCGACTTTCGGAGGAGGAAGCCTTCCGCGAAACGGACGTTTCGCAGCCGCGGCTACCGGGTGCGGCCTCCCGGTGATTTACAAAATTGAACATGTCGATTATTTTTCAATCTGATGACAGGAATATATTTCAAATGCGCGAATAAGGTAACGCCTGTTCGCCCCGGGTGGAGGGAAAGCCTGCGGTCGCTGGCCGGATGGGTTGGCGCCTTCACGCTTGTTTGCTGTTCGACGAACGGCAGTGAACCGGAGATGGAGCCTGTTCCCCTGGACAGTGTCCGGATGCACGACCGGTTCTGGTTGCCGCGCCTGCAACGGCTGGACAGTGTTACGATCCCTCACTTGCTGCGTCAAACCGCTGTGGTTGTCAATAATCTGCGCCTGACGGCAAACTATCTGGCCGGACAGAAAGACAGTCTGCCGGTTTATTTTCCGACGCAGGCCCTGTTTGAAACCTCCGACCTGTACAAGTCCATGGAAGCGGTCGCCTGTGCCTTGCAGGCGCGTCCGAATCCCGCACTGGAAGCACGCATGGATTCCATCATTGATATTGTGGCCGCCTCCCAGGAACCGGACGGATACATGTATCCGTTTCATACCTGCCATATTCCCGACACGGCAAGTATGGGGATGTATCCGTATGAACGCCTGCACAGCAGCCATGAACTGTACAATGCCGGCCACCTCTACGAAGCGGCCGTTGCGTATGACCGGGCCACGGGCAAGAAAAAACTGCTTCGGGTAGCCGAAAAACATGCCCGTCATGTGCAGCGCGTCTTTTTCGAGGGCGACGGCAGGTACAACGGGGGTAAACCGACAGGTCGCATCACCGGGCATCCGGAAATTGAACTGGCCCTGTGCAGGCTGTATCAGCATACCGGCGTTGCGCTTTACCTGCAAACGGCCCGGCGTTTTCTGGCCATCCGCGGCGTCCACACGCACATGACCGGCGCCGGCGAAGCATACCGGTCGCAGGAACATGTCCCGCTCCGCGAACAGCATGAACCGACAGGACATGCCGTCTGTGCCGCTTACATTTACACGGGCATGACACGGGCGGATGCTTTGTGCGGCACACACGACTACCGTCAGTCGCTGAACGACATCTGGGAAAACCTGCTGGCCACACGCATAGCCATCACCGGCGGTCTTGGTTCCGTACAGCGTATCGAAGGATTCGGACGGCCGTACGAACTGCCCAACAAGGAGACGTACAATGAAACCTGTGCGTCGGTGGGTAACGTGTTCTGGCAGCATGACATGTTTCTTGCACGGCACGATTCCCGATATCTTGACGTACTGGAGTGTTCGCTTTTTAACGGTGCATTGTCGGGAATCAGCCTGTCCGGAGACAGGTTTTTTTACGTCAATACACTGGAGGCAGATGGCCTGGAACCGTTCGCCCTGGGGAACCGGGGACGTACACCGTGGTTCGGCTGCGCCTGCTGTCCGCCGAATATTTCACGCTTGATAGCCCGGGTTCCCGGACTCATGTACGCCCGTACCGACCGCGGCATCTACTGCACGCTGTACGGAAGCAATACCGCGACCGTTCCTCTGGCGGCAGGCGCCGTCAAAATCGAACAAACGTCGGATTACCCGTTTTCGGGAACCGTTCATATCGTACTGAAACCCGAAAAAACAATGCGTTTTGCTGTCCACCTGCGCATTCCCGCATGGGCGGGAGACAGAGAATTTCTGCCCGGCGGCCTGTATACGTACACAAAAAGTACGGGGGAAACATGGCGTGCGGAAGTAAACGGAGCGCCCTGGCCGTGTCCCGTTGAAAAAGGCTTTGCCGTCATTGAACGGCAGTGGCAGCCGGGCGACAGCATCATGCTGACACTTCCCATGCAGCCGCGTTATGTGCAGGCGCATCCGGAGGTGAAAGCCGATTCGTGCCGCCTGGCCGTTGTCTGCGGCCCGCTGGTTTATTGTGCCGAAGAGGCTGATAACGGACTGGTGCAGGAGTATTATCTGCCGGAACAGACGCCGCCGACGTCCGAACACGTGGCGGACGGCACGCTAAAAGATATCGTGATGATTACACTGACGGCAAATAAACTGAACGTTGCGGGAAAGGTTCCGTTGAAACTGCTGCCCTATTATGCATGGAATAACCGGGGCGACGCCTCCATGCTGGTATGGCTTCCGCAAACGGCTGCCATAGCGAAGGAATCGCTTCCGCTGAACGTGAAGAACAGGGTTTGGCTGAAAGACATGCGACTGTCTTCCAACGATAACCCGATGACCCGTCAGGCGCTTTTCGACGGGCACGCTCCGCAGCGTTCCCGCCATGCCAACTATCCGCGCTGGAACAGCCAGCAACAGGAAGGAATCCCTCAGCAGATAGAATTGCTGTTTAACGGCAGGCAGACGGTGGAAAGTCTGGCCGTTTTCTGGATTAGCGACTCCCGTACAACCACCCTGCTGCCTGCTTCATGGAAACTGGAATGCCTGATCGACGGCGAATGGAAACCGTTCTCCGTTTATACGACCGACAGCTACGGGCTGGAGGAAGACAAATATAATGTGGTGCGTCCTTCCGCCCTGCTGTCGTGTTCGGGTATACGGATCAAACTCACGCCGCAGCCGGGAAAAAGCGTAGGGATTGCAGAAATAAAAATCAATATTAAAAATCACGGCAAAACCGTATAATCTTTTTTTTGAGGAGTTGTGAAGGCGGGATTTTCATACTCCGGAAGTTCGATATTGAACTTCCGGAGTCAAAACCCGGTGCGGAGGGAGTTCCGCATCAAATTTTGTAATATGCTTCCCATCCGCTGCGGGGTGGCGCACCGGCCAGCAGTGCATTGGCAAACGGATTGTTGGTGATTCGTCCGGCTGTCGCGTCAAACTCCAGTTTTTGGTTCAACCGCTGCGCAATCACACCCAGACAGAATACCTGACTCAAAGGGCCGGCAACCTCGAAGGGCGACCGAGTCTGTTCTTTACCCAGACAGGCCAGCAGGAAGTTGGCATAATGATTGGAGGTCGATTCGGGCACTTCCGGCAGTTTGGATTTCATCTCCTTTGCCTTCGCTTCAGGAATGATGGACAGCGGACTTCCGTGTGAGCTGCCTTTGAAGGTCAGTTCCTTGCTGTAGATGATCTTGCCCGGATTCAGTTTGGTCGGTTGCAGTCTGCCGCCGGCCACGGGCGGGATGTTCGGGTCGATGTCCGACGTTCCGTAACCGGCCGGGACGGGCGGAATGTTATTCACACCGTCGTACCAGTTGATGTCCAGCGCCGGCATGTCCTTGCGAGCGGCAAAACGGAACTGAATCGTCGACGACATGGGGAAGAAATAATCGTTATGCTCTTTCAACATGACCGGATTGATTTCATAGGGCAGTCCCAGTTCGAGAAAGCGATGCACCGTGTCGATCAGATGCGCGCCCCAGTCGCCCAGTGCACCCATACCCAGATCATACCAGCAGCGCCAGTTGCCCCGGTGATAGCGGTCGTTGTATTCATGATACTGAACGGCCATGTTCCACGTATCCCAGTCCATGCCAGCCGGAATCGGTTCCGCTTCGGGATACTTGTAGATACGCGAATCCCAGTCGTGCCAGCGGCGCGAAGAGTTCATGTGTGCCGTGACTTCCGTCACATCCTTGATAATCCCGGCCTCTTTCCATGCCTTGAACTGGAAATAATTCGCTCCGGAATGTCCCTGATTGCCCATTTGCGTGACTACCTTCGGATATTTTCTGGCGGCGGCAATCATCAGCTCGCCTTCGAGGAAGGTGCGGCACATCGGTTTCTCCACATAAATATGCTTGCCCGATTTGATGGCCTGCACCGAAACCGGATAGTGTGCAAAGTCGGGGATACCGGCTGTTACGGCGTCAAATTCGTTCTCCATTCGGTCGAACATCACCCGGAAGTCCTTGAAACGCCTTGCATTCGGAAACATCGCCATGATCTCCTGCGTATGCTTTGCGCCCATGTCGACGTCGCACAAGGCTACTACATTGGCCAGTCCGGTCTTCGCAAATGCCTTGATGATTTCATTTCCCTGGAATCCGATACCGACACAGGCCAGATTTACCTTTTCGTTCGCACCCGCAATCCGGCGATAACTTGCCGCATTCAGTCCCGTTCCACTCATGGCCAATCCGGCGGAAGCCATGGTTGCTGTCTTTAAAAAATTTCTACGTGTATACATGAAAATCACTCTTTATAATTAATAACTTGAAATAGTCGATTCTATAAATTCTTTTTCTTCTTCGTTCAGGTGGAATATTTCATACACCAGTTCGTCAATCTTCCGGTCGATCGATTCGCTTTCATCCTGATGCGCATCCGACGTCCGCCGGTTCACCCATGATATCATTTCCGATTCGGTCTTGATATTCGGAACGGGTACTTTCAACGTTTCCAGCGCCGAGATGTCAATTGACGACCCGCCATCGGACAGACGCGGCAAATCGCGCAGCAGGTAGCGTCCCGGTTTGGAATTAAGCACGCCCAGCAGGTATTTCAGGTGTTGTCCGGCCGCAAAATAAGCCGTATCCAGGATGGCGCAACCGCGGTAGTCGATACAGAAGTCCGCCGTCGCAGCATCCCGTTGCCATACGATTTTCTGGGTCAGGAAATCATCCCATTCGTTCGTCGCACTGTAACGTTGCAGTGCATACCATTCAAAGGTCACGCCTGCCTCTTTTGTATCGCGGTTCAGCAGTTTTTCCCTGTACTTCTCCAGGTGTTCGCAGATGGCCGGGTATTGCTGCCGGAAACGCTGTTCGGCGCGTTCGGAAGCCGTTTGAATAGTAGCGTCATACAGGAGCGGAAAGTGCCAGGGGATGCAGAGCAGCCACAGGTCCGTCTTTTCGGGCATAAACCTCCGGACCTCCTTTCCGCGCAGCAACGGCTTGATGATGTCCGTATTCTTGTAGTCCGCCCGGATAAATTCCTCCCTTAAGTATCCGTCAATGACAAACGCTTCGTCATAACCGGTACAAATGCCCTGATACATGCGTAAATCCCACGAACCGAGCGGCGTGCCGGTCTGTTTGAGTTTGGCCCTGATGTTTTTTTCCATATCGAAAGGAACGGCGGGCGTCGTCGTGAAAGCCGTTTCGCCATGACCTTCCGCAGAGAAAAGCGTCGCGTGTTGCTGCAAATAATCTTCCAGCGAGGTATTTTGGAGATCAAAATCATCTTGTATCGAACAGGTCATCATCCGGTATTGATTACGCGCCTTCCTGAAAACAAGGATGCCTTTTCCGGAAAGTACATCCTCCGGCGAGGCAGCATTAAATTCAATCATCCACAGCGGATTCGTCTCTTTCATTAACTTGCCGGCCGAAACGGATTTCATCCAGCGGCTCGACACAAAACAGGACAAACATCCTTCCCGTCGCAGCAGCCGGTTTTTCCATTCGCAAAAGAAACCGGTGACTTCGTTTGCCGACAGGTTTTGCATGTGGGCAGGGTTGCCGATGATGCAATCGAACCCGACAAAGCCGTCCGTTTCATTGTCCAGTTCCGGAAATGCGTTTCGCACGTCGTCCTGCGGAGAAGAGCCGTTGACCGGCATATCTCCGCAACGGACATTACATGCAGCGACCGATGCGGCCAAAGAAGGATCGGTTTCCGGGCAAAGATGTTTCAACAGTTCCGCCCACAAGCGCATACGGCAAACCGATACGGCTGTCGGACGGGTGTCGACGCCGAACAGGCAGGACTCGATGAGCGTCCGTTTTTCATGCAGCAAGGCCTCCTGAATCCGTCGGCTTTCCGGGTCAAACGGTTTGAACCGGCAGGCTTCGAAACGTTTTTTGTCATACATCACCAAGTCTTGTCCTTCGGTTACTGCCTTGTATTGAAACAGCGGATTTCCGTCCCGGTCGACCAGAATGCCCAGTTGCGACTTGACGACGATCATTTCATTCAGCAGCGTGACCGGAAAAGCGCCCGACCCCATGACCGGGTCGCAAAAGCGAATGGTGCGGAACATCTCGTTTGCCTCGGCGATATTGTCGCCAAGACGGCAGGAGAGTTCCCCCAAACTTGTACAACAGCTTCCGACCGTTTCGTTGAACCGCTGCAATACCGCCCGTGTCACCGCATCGCGACACATCCAGGATACAACGCAGGGAGGAATCCTTTGTTCCGAATCCAGTTTGTCAACCACAAACAGGAAAGCCGAAACAAGTTGCGGAACCGTTACCTTTCCTTCGTTCATCCATTCCCGGAGGGTTTCCGCCAGGTCTTTTTCCGCGGACAACACCCAGTGTTCTCCATTCCGGGGTAGCAGGAGGTATTCCCCGTTTTCCCGTATCTCCTTCAATCCTAAGCGTTCAAGCAGCGCTACATACCAAAATGTTCTCTCGAAAGGAACATCTCCGGAAAAATTTGTTGGGAGTCTCTGAAGAAAGGATACATTCGGTATCATATTTTTGTCTGTAAACATACCTGTTCATAAATATGGCTCTGCAAAAATAGGAAAAATCCCGTATCTTTGCCCGTATTATTAAAAAAAAACACGGTTATGTTCAAAAAACAAACTTACATGGAGCGACGCGCGGCTTTGAAAAAAGCGGTCGGTACCGGACTGTTGCTTTTTCTCGGAAACGATGAATGCAGCTGTAATTATGCGGACAATACGTATCCGTTCCGGCAGGATTCCACCTTTCTGTACTTTTTCGGACTGTCGTTTGCCGGATTGTCGGCCGTGATGGATCTGGACGAAGACAGGGAAGTTATTTTCGGCGATGAATGGACCATGGATGCAATTGTATGGCTGGGCGCCCGGCCGACATTGCGTGAAAAGTGTGAAGCGGCAGGCATCCGGCACGTGAAGCCTGCCGGGGAACTGGTCGCCTGTCTCCAAAACGCTGTCCGACAAGGCCGGCCGGTTCATTATTTGCCGCCTTACCGGCCGGAACATCAAATCAAGCTGTGGACGTTGCTTGGGGTGTTACCCGGGAAGGAAACCCCTTCAACGCTGTTTGTTAAGGGCGTTGTCAACCTGCGGAATTACAAGACGGAGGAGGAGATTGCCGAAATCGAAAAGGCGTGCCTTGTGACGGCAGACATGCATGTGGCCATGATCAAAACGGTGCGGCCGGGCATCCGCGAATATGAGGTCGTGGCGGCAGTCGAGGCGGTAGCCACCGCGCACAACTGCCGGCTGTCGTTTCCGACCATTGCAACGGTTCACGGGCAGACTTTGCACAATCATGATCATAGCCATACGGTAAAAAGCGGCGATTTGTTCCTGCTCGACGCCGGCGCCGAAACCGAAACGGGATATGCTGGCGACATGTCGACGACCGTTCCGGCAGATCCGGTCTTTACGGCTCGCCAGCGCGACGTGTACGACCTGCAAACAGCCTGTTACGAGGCGGCGGTAGCGGCGTTGCGTCCGGGCATCCGTTTCGAGGAGGTCTATGACATTTCCGCAAAAGTCATTGTCGAAGGACTGAAGAGCCTCGGGCTGATGCGCGGCGATGCGGCGGAAGCGGTGGCGGCCGGCGCACATGCGCTTTTTTATCCTCACGGACTGGGTCACATGATGGGGCTGGACGTGCATGACATGGAGAACCTCGGCGAGATTTACGTCGGGTATGACGGACAGCCCAAAAGCAGGCAGTTCGGACGCAGGTCGCTGCGTCTGGCACGCAAACTGGAACCGGGCTTCGTACATACCGTCGAACCGGGCATCTACTTTATCCCCGAACTGATGGACCGGTGGTATGCCGAAAAAAACTTTGCCGACTTTATCAACTACGACCGGGTGATGACCTATCGGGATTTCGGCGGCATCCGCAACGAAGACGACTACCTGATTACGGACACCGGCGCGCGCCTGCTGGGGAAGAAACTGTCCAGAAAGGCAGAAGACCTGGAAAGGATGAGGACACATTAAAACAGACACAGATTGAAATTTCTACGTACGATAGCGGTCACCGAGACGGACGGGGAACTGCTGCAACGCTATAAAGACACGGGCCGGTCGGACAGTTTCGGCCAATTGTACGACCGGTATGTCATGCTTGTGTACGGGCTTTGCCTGAAATACCTGCGGGACGAGGCGGAAGCGCAGGATGCGGTCATGCAACTGTTCGAAGTCTTGATGACCAAAGTTTTACAGCACGAGATACAGGTCTTTCGCACGTGGCTCTATTCCGTGACGCGAAATCATTGCCTGCAACTGCTGCGTGAGCGGAGACGCGCCCTGCCCGTCGAATCTCTTTCCGGCGTTATGGAATCGGAGATGATTTTGCATCTGCTGGATGAAACGGAAGAGGAAGACGAGCGGATACCGGCATTGCGGGACTGCATGGAAAAGTTGCCTGAAAACCAGCGCGTGTCGATTCTCCGTTTCTTTGCGGAAGAAATGTCATACGCCGACATTGCGGAGGCAACCGGTTATCCGCTGAAAAGCGTAAAGAGCTATATCCAGAACGGAAAACGGAATCTGAAGATTTGTATTGAACGAACAGTCACAAGGGAATGAATCCATTATTAAACTACATTCGGGGGCAGCGGAAAGGCAGGGAGGCACACCGCATCGAGCGGGAGGCGATGCGGGATCCGTTTCTGGCCGAAGCGCTGGAGGGTTTTGAAGCGGTAGACGGCCTTCATGCGGAACGCATCATGTCAATACGCAAACGCCTGTCGTCGCAGATGCGCCGCACGTATTTGCGAACAGGGCGCCTGGCAGCCGCAGCCGGTTTGTTGCTGTGCCTGCTCGCCGGCAGTTATTTCCTGTTGAACCGCCCGCCGTTGTCCGGCCGATTTGTCGCACAAAATGAAAGCCCTGTGGAAACCGTTGCCGCGGAGATCGCTTCCCCGGCCCCGTCCCGGGAAAGCAGTCGGGAATACCGGAAGCAGAAGGTCGCACCACCGACGGAGGAAGTGAAAAAACCGTCGTCCCCGTCGCCTGTCGCGGAGGATGATTCTCCGAAGGAAAAGAAAGCCATATCGGCTGCCGAAAAGGATACGCCCGCCTGTGAAGCGGTTGCAAGGGAAGGAAAGCCAATGGCGAGGATCAGGACAAAGGTGAATCACGCATCGGAAGAGTTGATCGAAAAAGAAGCCCCTCTCCCCGTTCCGGAACCGCAAATTGGCATGAAAGCCTATCGGGAATACCTGGCAAAGGAGTTGATACACCCGTCGGAAGGGGCCTGCGCCGGGGTAAAAGGGACGGTAGAAATCCGGTTCAGGATTGATGCCCTGGGCAAGCCGTGTGATTTTACCGTCAAACGCAGCCTGTGTGCAAAGGCCGACCGCGAAGCCATCCGCCTGATAGAACAGGGCTGCCGCTGGAAGGGTGACTCCGCGCAGTTCGTGACGGTGGAAGTGAGGTTTTAAAAAAAACGACGGGCAGAGAGGACGCCTGTCCGTTTTTATTCCGGCGGAGATGTCTGTTTTTATAATGAGGAGAAAACGGGCGGTACTTATCCGACATTCGGGTTACCCATCCGGTTTTGCTTCACTTGACAACATGGGGCTTTCAGCCGACGTCCTGTCCGATATACATACAATGACGTGCCCCAATCTGTCCGCTATTGTTAATACGGAACACTTGAAAAGACGGGGGAAGAATGCCCGAAAAAGCGCAAAAGCAGGCGCCATTTTCCGGGAAATGCCCGCCGTTTTCCGGGAAACATTTTTCATTTCCCGGAAAACGGTTTTCATTTTCCGGGATACGGTTTTCATTTTCTGGAAAACACTTTTCATTTCCCGGAAAACGGTTTCTGTATCCCGGAAAACGGTTTCCATTTCCCGGGATACGGTTTTTGTTTTCGGGAAAATGGTTTCTGTTTTCCGGGAAACGGTCTCTGTTTCCCGGAAAACGGTCTTTGTTTTTCAAAGGCTTTTTTCACAGACAAGCCTTACTTTGTCGGACCCGGTACGCCGGAGGCTTTTTCCTTTCGATAACCCCGTACAGGCGCTACAGCGTGCCGACCCTTTCTTTTAACTCCATCCATATCATCCGGTTTTGCTTCACTTGACGACATTGCACCGGAGCGGGCGGGCGATGCCCTTTTTACATGTACTGGTAGCCTGTCGGGGAACGGCGCTGCCGGTCTTCGATCAGCGTGTTGACCGTCTGCTCAAACAGATGCATGGCGCCCCCGTAGCCCAGGATGTTTTGATGCTGTGCACCGATGCGGTCGTGAACGGGAAAACCGGTGCGCACCAGGGGAATGTTCAGTCTGCGGGCCATGTGAAAGCCTTTGCTGTTGCCGATCAGCAAATCGGGCTGCAGGTCGTATTCCCGAATGGCGGTTTCCATGTGCTCGAAGCTCATGCCCTGTCCGACGACGAGGTCGTCGGGATACAGGTCGCCCAGCGTTTGGCGGAGCGTTTGGCGGAGTTGGCCGCTTTCGCCGCCGGTAGCACACAGGACGGGCCGGAGGCCTGTCTCGGCAGCAAAGGCCGTCAGCGCGACCAGCATGTCTTCCTCGCCGTAGAGAACGGCCCTTTTTCCGGATACATATTTGTGACCGTCAACATAGAGGTCAATCAGCCGTCCGCGCTGTTTTTCGTATTTCTCAGGGACGGGTTTTCCCGATACGGAGGCCAGCAGGCGGAAAAAGGCATCCGTTTCGCGTATGCCCACGGGTAGCCCGATACGCTTGCAGACGATGCCGAAGCGGTCCTGCAGACAGGTTCCGGCCGATTGCGCCGGGCGGCCGTTCCGGATGCGTCCGTGCAGGCCGCCGGCGTTCAGGATGTGTCCCAGTTCGATGGAAAGGGCTGCCTGCCCGCTTCGCCGCAGCGCTTCCAGCTTTGTTCCACCTTCGGGTATGCGGTGGTAGACGTTCCACGATGCACCGTCGAGCGTATCCGAATAGTCGGGAAAAATCATCGCCTCCAGGCCGAAATCGCTGACGGTTTCCCTGAGCCGGCGGATGTCCCGTGGTGAAATGAAGTTGCAGAACAGGTTGACATGGCTGCCCTTTTTTCCCTCGTCGCGGGCCAGCGCCCTGACCGCGGCATGTACCGCTTCATGGAAGCCTTCGCTGTGGGTTCCCCCGTAGCTGGGGGTGGAGGCGAAAATCAGCTCGGGCAGCTCGCGGGAATTGCCGTGCATCAGGCGGTATTCGTGTATCAGGCGCGGCACGTCTTCGCCGATGGTTTCACTCAGGCAGGTGCTGGCAATGGCAATCACTTTGGGGTGATACTGGCTGATAATGTTGTCGATACCCGTATTGAAGTTTCGGTTTCCGCCGAAGATGGTCGTTTCTTCGCTGAAATTGGAGGAAGCGATGTCCACCGGTTCGCGGAAATGGCTGATCAGGTAGCGGCGGATGTAGGTGGCGCAGCCCTGCGAACCGTGCAGCATGGGCAGGGCGCCCTCAATCCCCCTGAACGCGACGCAGGCGCCCAGCGGAGCGCACAGCTTGCAGGCATTCACCTGTCCTCCAATGCCGTCCGCCGGCTGCATGTGTTCCGTGCGCATCAGGCTGTCGTATCGGGCTGTCCCGGACGCACAAAGCGCCATACCGGGCTGGAAACCGTTTCATACACTTCCCGGGCAAAGTTGAGCATGCCCTCATATCCGGCCAGCGCCCGTTTGCGTTCGTGATTGTGGTCGCAAAAGCCGATCCCCAGCTTGCAGGCAATGGGGCGTTCCTTGACGCCGCCGACGAACAGGCCGGCGCCCATCCGCTTCACCAGTTCGGACAGTTCTACCGGATTGGTATCGTCCACCAGCACGCATCCGTCGTCACAAATCGCCTTGAGCAGTTTGTAATCCTCGGCGCTGCCGGTCTGCGTGCCGGCGATGACCGTCTGTACGCCGATCAGCCGCAGCGCCTTTACCAGCGAGATGGCCTTGAAGGCTCCGCCCACGTAGACGGCTGCCTTCGCGCCCTGCAGAGCGCGCCGGTAGGGTTCCAGCGCCGGGAGCAGCCGGCTCAGTTCCTCCCTCACCAGTGCGCGGGCTTTTTCCATGATGTCGCCGTTTCGGAAAAATCCGGCCACTTCGTAGAGCGCATCCGACATGTCTTCGATTCCGAAATACGATACCTTGATAAAGGGAATGCCGTATGTTTCCTTCATCCACCGGGCCAGGTGAATCATCGAGCCGGAGCACTGCACCACGTTGAGCGCCGCCCGGTGTGCGTTGCGGATGTCCTTCACCCGTCCGTCGCCCGTAAGGGATACCGCCGTCTGCACCCCTATCTTCCGGTAGTATCCGGTCAGCATCCAGAGTTCACCGGCCAGATTGAAGTCGCCCAGAATATTGATGCTGACGGGCGAAATTTCCTTGCTGTCATCCGTGCCGATCAGCCTGGTCATGGCGTCGCACGCAATTTTGTAGCCATCCTTTTTCGTGCCCCGGAAACCTTCCCCCATCACGGGAATGACAGGTATCCCCTTCTTTTTTTCCATCTGCCGGCACACCGATTCCACATCGTCGCCAATCACGCCCACAATGCAGGTCGAATAGACAAACGCCGCTTCGGGACGATAGCGGTCAATCAGTTCGTCAAGCGTCCGGGAAAGCCGTTCTTCACCGCCAAACACCACATGCCGCTCCCGCAGGTCGGTGGAGAAACTGTTGCGATGCAGTTCCGGCCCCGACGAGAGGGCGCCGCGGATGTCCCATGTATATGCGGCACAGCCAATCGGGCCATGCACCAGATGCAGCGCGTCGGCAATCGGATACAGCACCACGCGCGAGCCGCAGAACACGCACGCCCGCTGGCTGACGGAACCGGCCAGGCTCGGTTTTCCGCCCGCCAGATCAAACGTATCCTTTCCCTTGGTAAGGATTTGTCCTTCCCGTTCCTGTAAAAAAACAGACATGGCCATACTTTTTTTCTTTCCGGTTCAAATGACATGCCAAACCGGAAAGCGCAGGGGTGGCATGTACCCGAACCGTCGCTCAATGCATTGTTAGTTATCGGATTAAACAGATATAAAAACCGTCCGGACGGGAAAGGTTTGACGGCAGGTCTTCTTCCGAAAATGTAGGAAGCCAGGCCCGCATGCTACATTTATGTCATACCGGCTATGCAGGCGCCGACGCACCCCGTTAACCGTTAATCACTGTTCAGGAACCGGACTGCAAATCCGGTCATGGCCCCCAGTGCATAAGGCAGGGCCTCTTCATCCACGTCGAATCTGTCGTTATGATGCTCCGCGCCGGCGCCCAGTGCGGCATTGTTTGTTCCGATCAGAGCAAAGACGGTCGGTGCGAGCATGGCATATTTTGAAAAGGATTCACTGGCAAACCATCTGCCGCCCTCCACCAGTTTTCCGGGAAACAGTTCGCGGACGGCTTCACGGGCCAGGTCCGTCAGCGCGGCATCGTTGACGACAGGATCCAGCACAATGTCGGCCTGCCGGAACGATACGGTGCAGCGATGTGCCCGTGCAATGATTTCCGCCGTATCTTTCACCGTCCGGACCGCTTTTTCACCTGCCTCCCTGTCGAAGAAGCGCAGCGAGCCTCCGATACATACCGAATTGGGGAATACATTGCCGGCCTCTCCTCCGTGTATCCGGGATATTCCCAGCGAGACCGTTTTGGTAATATCCAGCTGATTGTTCCAGGCAATGGAAATTCCGGTAAGAATGTGCGCCGCGGCAAAAACGGGATTGATTGACAGGTCGGGGCGCGAACTGTGTCCTCCCTGCCCGATCACGTCAAATTCGATGGAAGCCATCCCCGCCATGACGGCTCCGCGGTCTATACAAATATCGCCGGCCGGCATCGCGGCATAGACATGATTGCCGTAGACGGCGTCCAGATGCAGGTCTGCCAGCGCTCCGAGCATGTCGTCAATACCTCCGACGGTTTCTTCGGCCGCTTCGAAAATGAAAATGATTTTACCCTTTAACCGGTCTCTGATGTCGCAGAGGATTTGGAGGGCGCCGAGCAATACGGCCATATGCGCGTCATGACCGCATACGTGCGAAACGCCTTCCCTTCCGGAGACCCGTTTCTTTTTCCCTTTCAGATTGCAGGGATGTTCCTGCACCGGCAACGCATCCATGTCCGTCCGCAGGCCGACGGTTTTCCCTGCGCGTCCGGTATCGAGTACGGCCAGGAAACCCGTATCCGATACCCTTGTGACAGGCAGTCCCCGTTCGGCAACTTCGGCTTGCAGAAACCGCGAAGTTTCATATTCCTGCAACGATTTTTCCGGATGTTCGTGCAGGTAGCCTCTGACTTTCCTGACATAGCGGTCCGTATTTCTTATCTTTTGCAGTAACAGGTCCGGCTGCATGGGAGAATCTGCATTTCGCGACGCTGTTTTTCCCGTATGCATGTTAATTAAACAGGATGGTGGACAGGTATCGTTCGCCGGTGTCGGGAAGAAGCACCACGATATTCTTTCCCCTGTTTTCCGGCCGTTTGGCGATCTGTATGGCGGCATAAGCGGCGGCTCCCGACGAGATGCCGACCAGCAGCCCTTCGACCAGCGCCAGCTGACGCCCGGTTTCGACGGCCGCTTCATTTTCTACAGGGAAGACTTCGTCCGTATACCGGGGATTGTAGTTGTCCGGAATGAAACCCGGGCCGATACCCTGAATCTGGTGCGGGCCGGGACTGCCCCCGGACAGTACGGGCGAGCCGGCCGGTTCGACAGCCACAATCTTCACCTCGGGCTTGAAAAGCTTGAGCGTTTCGCCCACGCCCGATACGGTTCCGCCTGTCCCTGTACCGCCGACGAAAATATCCACGCCGCCGTCCGTATCTTTCCAGATTTCCACGCCGGTCGTATGGCGGTGCACTTCCGGATTGGCGGGATTTTTCAACTGTTGCAGTATGACGGAGTTAGGGATGGCGGCGTGCAGTTCTTCGGCTCTGCGCTGAGCGCCATTCATCCCTTCGGAACCGGGCGTCAGTTCCAGCTGAGCGCCGAGGGCTTTCAGCAGCACACGCCGTTCAAGGCTCATTGTTTCGGGCATCGTCAGGATGCTGCGGTAGCCTTTCGCAGCGGCGATCATCGCAATGGCGATGCCCGTATTCCCGCTGGTCGGCTCAATGATGGTGCTGTCGGGGTTGAGCAGTCCCCGCCATTCGGCGTCTTCAATCAGGGACAGTCCAATCCGGTCTTTCACACTGCGACCCGGATTGAAATATTCCAGTTTGCCGATGATATGTGCCTCCACGTCATGCGCTTTTTCGATGCCGGTCAGTTCCAGCAGCGGCGTGTTGCCAATCAGTTCCGTAACCGTTTTCGCTATCTTTCCCATATCTGTTTTATGTATTTAATTTATAACGTTTCGGGCACAAAAGTATACGATTGATCCCCGGCAGGAAATACCATATACACGGTATTTTCTCTGCGTCGAAAGCCCCAATGTCATCAAATGAAGGAAAAAGTGCGTCTGGACAGACCGGCCCCTGACTTCGTCAATGCGTCACCCAATTTGAGCATCTACCTCTGTGTACTCGAAAAGAGGTTTGATCTTGTGCTGTTTTTCTGTCAGAAATAGAGTTTTAGTATATACTTTTCCATTCTCCGGCATGTTTACCCTAATCGTAGTTATTGTTTTTGCAGTATCCAGAACCTTATCAACACTCATATCTATGCCTTTGAGTCTAATGATGCGTTCTAACTCTTTATATACCTTATAAGCAATGAAACAGATACAAATATGCGCTTCTATTCTGCGTTCCGTAAAATGAAACATTGGACGTATATACAGTGATCCCTTAGAAATTCTAAAGGCTCTTTCCACAACCCAAAGTCCTTTATATTCTGCAACGACTCTGTCCGCATCGAGTTTTGTGTTGGTGATGAAGCCCTTCAGTCCGTCCCACTTGCTATCTTCTGCGATCTTGTCATTGTTGACAGTCACCCGGACATCCTTACTTATCTCAAGAAATTTATTGTAGCCGCGTTTGTTTACTTGTTGCTTGGTAAGTTTACCACTCTTACAGGCTTTATGCAAACGTGCTATGCCACGCTCCCTATTGTAAGCGTCCTTTTTTGCACGCGTATGGGAATAGCTTAAAATAAGACGCTCTCCGTTGCTATACTTGTACTCG
>JAISMO010000050.1 GCA_031276675.1 Tannerella sp. | reverse complement strand
ATCTACCAGATCGTTTTTCAACGAGCGGTATTTCTTAAGCAAATGCTTGAAATTACGCTCGAAGTTTTTAGAGGGTACTATTTCATAGCTCTTCATCGCTCACTTCTGCAAGAAATTCTTCTATCGTTTTTTCCTTTTTCTTTCCGTCAATCATTAGTTTGACGTCTTGAAATGCGCTTTCAAGTTCATAGTAGAGCGGGCTGTGCGTCTCTTTTTTTTCTTCCCGGATGGGTATGAGAGTAACCGCATCGGGAACTGATTTTAACAATGAAAGAATACTCTTTCCGAGAGGGATGCTGTCATTGATCTGTAATTGATATGTAACCATGATTTTATGTTTAGAATTACCCTGCAAAGATAGGAAGAATAGCGTGTAAACCAATATTTCAAAGAACATTTTCAAAACACAGGGCACAAAACGTTTATGCTTTGCACCCTGCACTTCAGTTGATGATCACAGCGATTCAATAATATTTGTGATTCTTTCCCCATCAAATTTTTTCCAATTAATTCTCCATTTCATTCATACAACAACTTTTTATAATTACTTTTGCCGGCGTATGCCTTGAGCTATTGTTTAGCGTAGCGATGAAACAGAGGCAGACCATGATGTATTTGTACGGAAAATTATCAATTATGAAAACGTTATAACTATGAAAACTAAACTGTTATTATTTGCAGCATGTTTGCTGTATGTCGATGCCTCATTTGCCCAGTATCACGATGGAGACCTTGTTTTCGGTATCAATGCGGGCGCCACTTACGGGTCGGTGGCCAATGTGCCGGAGATACTTGTCAGCGAAGACTACTATTCGGGCTTTATTTTAAGCGATAAAGACCTGTGGGGCGCGGGCGCCGGGATTTTCGTCAACTACAAGTATCCGGGATCGTGCTTTGCCGTTCAGCCGGAGATCTCCTACACCCAGTTGAACACCCGGCTGAACTATTCCGACGTCTACGATTATCTGTACGATGTCAATTTCAAATACAGCTTTGTCAACATAGCCTGCTTGTTGAAGGTTTATCCGGTGGCGGGGCTGAATATCGGCGTCGGACCGCAAGTCGGGTTCAACCTGACGCCCAACGAGATTCTGTTTTCTTCCAATGGAGAAGCTCAATTCGGTCCAAACGCCGTGCAGGAGCAGAATCTCCGCACCGTTCTGAAAGGGAAGAATGATTTTTCTATCGGTTTGACACTGGGTTATGAGTTCAAATTCGGCTTGGGTATTGATGCACGCTATTATTTCGGTCTGTCGGATCTGGTGGAGACGCAGGTAAACGGCTATAAGTTTATCGAAAACTCCAATCGCTCTCATTCCCTGTGGATCAATGTTTGCTGGGCATTTCCGTTTGACAATTACTTCTTTAAATAATCCATGAAACCGTCCCACATAAAATATATCCTGCCGTTCCTGCTGTCTGTTGCGGGAAACGGCAGTGTTTTTTCCCAGTCCATACGTCCGGGCAATGTTGGCGGCCTGTGCTCGTGGCTTGTCACTCAAAGAGACGGGAGCGGGCAGGGTTACTGGGAAGAAAAGATCGCCCGGCAAGCGCCCGAAGTGTCCCGTATCAGTGGACGTTCGGGAAACATCAACGGCCATCCGGCGCTGTATTTTGACGGGGACAATAACGAATACGTCTGTCGCTTTGATTTGAACGCCCTTTCCCGTTTTACTTGTATGGCCGTATGCCGGAGCGAAGATGCCGGCAGCGAACAAAGCATCTGGAGCATCGAATCCGGCGACCGGCCTCAGTTAGTGATGACTACCGGACGGATGGCCGACCTGACGGAATATAATTACCTGAACTTCGACGGGAAAACGCGGGGCAACTATCCGGGCATCGTTACCTGTGTACGCTATAAACCGGCGGAAGGCAACGTTTCCGGCGATCAACGCCTGCGTATCGGGCATAAACCCCGCCGGGAGAAGTTGCCACTGGAAAGTTTCCGTGGATTGATCGCTGAAATGTTGATCTACGACCGGGTATTGTCGCCGGAAGAACGCCTCCGCGTAGAGACTTACCTGTGCATCAAGTATGGCCTGAGTCTGGAGCAGGCGACGCCGGCTTCGTATATCAATTCCCGCAGGGAAGTGATTTGGGATGCCGACGCCCATCGCGGCTACGGCGCCCGGATGACGGCGCTCGGACGGGACGATGCCTCCGGTCTGCATCAACGGAGTTCGGAAAGCAGTTTGGCGCTCGGGTTGTTGCGTTTATCGCTCCCGGCGGCACAGGAATCGCTTGCGGACAACAGCTTTTTGTTGTGTTCGGACAATGGCGGCTCCCTGAAAATGATCAAGAAACAGGGCGAACCGCTGACCCTGGAACGGAAATGGAAGATACTGAGCCATGGAGACCTCTCATCACAAACCGCACGTCTGGAAATCGTTCCCGCATATATCGAAGATCTCCCATCGCCCGGCAATGTTTACCGGCTGATGCGCGACCGTTCGGGCAGCGGACTGTTTCCGGTGGCGGAAACGGACTATCTTCCGACTTCCGGCACGGCGTCGTCCGGTTTTGACGCCTTGCGTTGGGATGTGGGAGATGCTGCTTCGCAGGAAGTTTTCACCTTAATAGAAGCTCCTGCCTTTTTTGTGAGGGCGCAGGTGCAGGAGCCGGGCTGCAAAAATGCGACAACGGGGCGGCTGGATGTTGCACTTGTCGGCGGGCAGGCTCCCTGTCAAATCCGCTTACTGGACGAGAAGATGCAACTGCTCCGGCAACAAACAACGCAGGCAAAATACTGCACCTTCGATCAGATAGAAGCAGGACATTATTTCCTATTGGCGAGCGATCTGTCCGGCATGACCTGCACCGAAGAGTTGTATGTGAACCATGCCGACGGGCCTCTGCCGGAGGTCAACGACCGGTATACGCTGCCGGCAGGGAGCGCCATCACCGTCGTCGCCGGAGCTTCCGGCACGGATCGCCGCTACAGTTGGAACGGCCCCGGCGGATTCAAGGCTTATGCACCTCAAGCGGAAATCCGGCAGGCAGGAAATTATATTGTGAGCGTGGAAGACGCCGCCGGTTGCCGGACGAGCAAAACGTTTACGGTACAACCCTCCCTGCCGCACAATTTTCAATCGGTAGCACTGTTGCCGAATCCAACCAAAGACGGGAATTTCGCTCTGCGGATTAAGCTCTTCCGGTCTGCTCCGGTACGCATCAGCATCTATGATTTACAGGGAACGTTGCTTCGAAGGGAAACGCTTGCGGAGAGTTCCATCTATCATTTATACAGGGGCAATGTCCGTAACCGGGGATTATATTTGATCGAACTGTCTTCGGAAGGGAGTACGGAGGTCAGGAAATTGATTTATTTATGAAACGGCAGCAGCGAAATTGCTACACAAAACAAGATTAACTATCGGGAATTATGAAGACTTACAGGAACCTTATACTATTGCAGACATGCCTGTTGGCGATTGCCGTGCAGTCGTGCAGCCATCGGGAGAATGGTGCCGTTTGCGGAGAAAACGCCGTTGAATTTTCTCAGGCGACAGAACAAACGACAGATACCGTCAGACCTTCTGCGGATCCCGCCGCCACCCATACCATACAAGTTCCTGCCCATACATATAAAGCCGTGCAGCCGGAAGGCATTGCATTTCCGTCGGGCAGCCTGAGCGACGACCGTTATTTCACCGTTTGCCTGCCCCGTCAGCCACAGCAGGAAGAGACGGTCTGTTTGGAATATACTCTCGAAGGGCTTTCCGGCGCCATGCCGTTGGCGTTGAGCATCAACAACTCGCCGGCCGTTGGGGGATACAGCGGCCGGATCAATGCCGACCCGGCGACAGCCTCCCAACAGTACCGTATTCCTTTTCCATCCGGTAAATTTCATTCCGGAGAAAACCGGTTGCGGTTTCATCTCCCTGCCGCCGCCGGAGCCGATTACCGTATTCGCGACTTGCAGGTAAAAGTGGAAGCGGACAAACAGCCGGCGCACCGGCATATTACTCGACATATTACCCTCTATCCGGTATCGGTTTGCGAACAGTCGTTATACCTGGCAGGCTTTATCCGGCGGGATACCGGGCAGTACGGAGAGCTTACGCTGAGTTTTGCCGGCAAGACGATTCCCGTTCACGACGGCGAGTTTGAAGCCATGATCCCACTATCGAGTTTTCCTCCAAGCGCCATCCGGGAGCAGCTATACGTTACCGGTAAGGACGGAAGGCGAGATTCCATTTCCATAGACGTCATACCCTCCGGGAAGCCGGATTACAGCATCCCTTTCCGGGAAAAAGAGTCGCCCGTTTCCCTCGCCCTGGATGCCCTGCACGCCGGCGAACTCCATTTAGGGGAAGCCGGCCTGACGGTTCCCGACAGTTCGCTCGCGCAGCCCGCCGTTTTCAGCATCACCGCATTGCGTTCCACGGATTTGCCTGCCATGGATCCCGGTCTGGTCAACGTCACTGCCGGCGAAGGCGGCTACCGTTTCCTGCCCCACGGGAAGCATTTCGCACATCGTCCTGCAACCGTACATCTCCCTTATGACGACCGGCTATTTCCCGAAGGATATACCGCCGCCGATGTCCGTACCTTTTATTTTGATGAACAGCATTTCAAGTGGATAGCCCTGCCCAAAGACAGTTTGCTGGAATCAAACCATGTGCTGGCCTCGCTCACCACCCACTTCACCGACATGATCAACGGGATACTGAAAGTGCCGGAAACGCCCGTCACCGGAGCATACACCCCCACTACCGTCACCGGCCTGAAAGCCGCCGATCCGTCGGCAGACGTTCAACTCATATCTGCCCCACAGGCCACCCATACCGGCCATGCAGCCATACACTATCCCCTGATCATTCCGCCGGGACGCGCCGGCCTGCAACCCTCGCTCCACCTCTCCTACAGCAGCGAAGGCGGCAACGGCTGGCTGGGCAACGCCTGGGATCTTTCCCTGCCCGTCCTATCGGTAGAAACCCGCTGGGGAGCGCCTCTCTACCTTGCCGACCGGGAATCGGAAAGCTACCTGATGGAAGGCAGTCAGTTAACGCCACTGGTGCAGTTTCAGCAGGATTTCCTTCCACGTGAAGCCGAAAAGCGGTTTTATCCGCGGGTAGAAGGCAGCTACAGCCAAATCGTCCGCCACGGCGACCGCCCGGACAACTACTGGTGGGAAGTCACCTCCACCTCCGGCCTCAAACACTACTATGGCGGCAAACCCGGCGCCGGAGTGATGGCTGAAGCCGTCCTCAAAGACGCCAACGGCAATATCGGCGAATGGCGCTTGGTGGAAATGCGCGATGTGAACGACAATTTCATTGCCTTTCACTATGCCCTGCAACAAGACAACATCAATGGCCTGACAGCCGCAAACCTCTATCCCGACCATATCCTCTATACCGGACACGGATCGGAAGAAGGACGGTACCGGATCAACTTCATTCGCCGGACATCGCCCCGGAGCGACGTCTCCAGCAACGCCCGCATGGGATTTCTCGTGGCCGAAAGCCAACTGCTGGATAAGGTAGAGGTACTGTATGAGAATGAACTTTACGGCGCCTGTCAATTCCACTACTCCGCCAAAGCTTTTGGGAAAACCTTCCTGGACTCGCTCGTCATACTGGATTCCGAAAGCCGGCGTACATACAGCCATGTCCTGGAATATTACAATGAAATCGACCCGGCCGGCTTCTATTCCGACGAAGTCGTGATCAACACCGGCAATGAAAGCGCCGGTTCGGATGCCGGATTCATCAACTCCATCAAAGGCTTCCGCGATACCCCCACCGCACTGGGCAGCAGCAAGAGCAGCGGATATTCCGCAGGAGGCTCTTTTGGAGCCGGCGCTTACGGCTTCTTAGTGGGAGGCAGCTACTCCGCCTCCAGAAATTCCGGCGAAGGACTTGTTTCCCTGATGGATATCAACGGCGACGCCATTCCCGACAAGATATACAAGAAAGGACGCTCCCTGTATTACCGTCCCGGCGTCGCCGGATCCGCCCTTTTCGGAACAGAGCAACTGTTGCGGGGAGCGCCGGAAGATTTTTCCGCCACCTCTTCCAGTTCCAGCGCCTCGGGTATCAATATTACCGCCATTGTAGTAACCACCAGCTACAGTGACACCGATTCCAAATCGGAAACCTCCGTCTACCTCACCGACTTCAATCGCGACGGCCTGCCGGACATCGCCTTCAAGGGGGAAGTCTATTTCAATCACATCGAAAACGGCCATCCGGTCTTTGAAAAAGGCAGCCTGAACACTCCCGTCCCCATCGGCAAAAGCGATCTGGATGCCAGCCTGATTGTAAATGACAACGCGGCGGAACAGGCAGAACTCATCCTGAAAAACCCACTGCACGACATCGTCCGCCTCTGGGAAGCGCCCTTCGACGGAACCGTCACCATCGAAGCGCCCGTCCGTTTATTGCCCGCTACAGATTCTTTGGCTTACGGTTTTGATAAACGCGACGGCGTAGATCTCCGCATCGAACACCGCGAAACCCTGCAATGGTCTGCCCGGATCGGCGCCGAAGATTTTTCCGTCAAAGATTGCCGCCTGGAAAACATCGCCGTAACGCGTGGCGAACAGATCTACTTCCGCGTCCATTCCATCGAAAACGGCGTGGACGATCGCGTCGAATGGGCGCCCTCCATCACCTACACCCAAATAACGGGCAAGGCTTCCGGACGAAACAATCTCCCGGCAGACATCCCCTTGGACGGAAAAGACATCAACGACGAACCCTACAAGAGTTATGACGCCCGGCGCGATTTCATCTTCGCGATCAACGAGCCTTTCCCGCTGGCTAAAACAGGCAGCGTCGTCCTGGAAAGTTATTTCGAAAAACCCGTCACCACCGACCAATTACATCTGCGGGCAAGCATCAAGGATTCCCTGGGCGTAACCACCGTGTTGATGGATACGCTGTTGATGGGCGATGAAACATGGGCCGATTCGCTGAATTTCAACCTCGAAGTAACCGCCAAATCCGAACTGTCGCTAAGCCTCTACTCGCCCTCGCGGATAGATTATTCCAACATCCACTGGGAATCGGTTTTAACCTACACCTCCATCCCCAATGCCGAATCGGAAAACGGCTTCGAGCCGATAAGCGACCGCGACGGACGCCTGCTATACCGCTACAAAGTGCCGGTCAACTACACGCTCTACGACAAACGCCTATCGTTCGCCCTGCCGTATACCTACCAACACGACAGTTGCGCAGTGGTGCAAATACTGCCGCTGATAGCCGTAAAAAATGCCCCGACAGCCTCCGGAAACCTGCGAATGGTCATCAAAAGCGAGCACAAACCGGAACATTTTGTGACACGCGATTATACTTTCGACAGATACAATCCGCAATGGACGGATATCACAAGGCAATATCTCCGTCCCAATTCGGGCGACACCCTCTCGCTGACAGTCGAAAAAGGCGACCGGTTTCATGTAGAATATTACGGCGATTCTCTCGCGTTTCTCTCCAATATCGCCTTCCCCGGTTACACCTTTGCGGCCTATGCCGACACCCTCCATTTCCTCCGGCCGGATCCCGATCCCGACAAAGACACTTCGTATCTGGAAGTCCATTTCGTCTGTCCTCCCATACAAACCGACAGCCTGCTGTTTGCCGATTCGCTCGCCGCGTCGCTGTACACCCGGGTGGACGACAGCAGCTACGGACTGTTGCATCGCGGCTGGGGACAGTTTTCTTACAATGCCAACGGCGACCGCGCCGGCCGCTGCATCCGAAAAAGCGAATTAGACGCCGACATAGCCAAACGAAACACCCTGGCACAGACCATCGGCAGTCTCAGCGAAGAAGATCAGCAGAACCCGGACATCATCCGGTCGCTCACCGAAGGCAACCGGATGTACAACGCCCTCTTTGCCATGACGCCCGCCTCGCTCATGTCGCCCGAATACCGCTACACGGGCTACGATGCCGCCGTATACGTGCAGGACAGCATCCTGAGCGCCTCCCGCATGGGCGAAAAAGAAATCCGACTGCCGGCATGGGACGTCAGCGGATCGTCATTTCCGGCTTATCCCAAACGCTATCGCAGTTCGGGAAATTCTCTTTCCGTGGGAAGCGTCTACGGCATCTCCATGAATCATTCTTCGTCCGACAGCCGTTTCGAAATGGAAGTCATGGATCTCAACGGCGACGGATTCCCTGACTTGATGACGCCCACCGCCATCACCTACACCTCTCCGGCGGGAAGTCTCTCCAATCTCGCCGCCCTGAAAAGAGACCACGCGCTGGGCAACGGCCTGGCGTCCTCCTCCGGCAGCGGCCTGGGCATCAATGCCGGCAGCGCGGTAGAAAGCGTCATGAATACCTTCAGAAAGAAAGGAAACGGCGGCAACTCCAACGCTGCCGACGCCGGCGGCGCAACCGCTTCCGATGCCGGAAAGACGGCGCAAAAAAGCGTCTCGCTGAGCGGAAATTTTTCCAATTCCGAAGATTATACGCAAGCCGAATTTATAGACATCAACGGCGACGGCCTGCCGGACAAAGCTTTCCGAAACGGAACGGTAGCCTTGAATCTGGGCTATTCATTTACCGCCCCCATCCCCTGGGGAGCCGGGCTGACCGGCGGATCGTCGAAAGATTTCGGCGGCGGACTGGGCGTCAGTGTCAACGCTTTTTCTTTCTCGGCATCGACCGGATTCGGACTTTCGCGCACCGAAGGCGAAAGCCGCATCGGAATGTTGGATCTCAACGGCGATGGCTTGCCGGACAGGGTAAGCAACGGCGGCGTTTCCTTCAACACGGGAACCGGTTTTTTAGCGGAAACACCCTGGCACAGCCCCTCCTCGCAGCACAGCGAAAGCGTCGGAGAATCCGTTAACGCCAGCTTTCAATACACATTTACCATTCCCATACTGGTCGTCGTAGTGAACTTTTCCGTCGGCGTAGAAGGCAGCACGCAACACGGTCTGAGCCGCGAGATGACACAGCTCCGCGACATGAACGGCGACGGATACGCCGACATCGTAACGGCCGACGGCGCCGACAAACTCAAAGTCCGTTACGCCCAACCCGGGAAAACTTATCTGCTGAAAAAAGTCATCAATCCGTTGGGAAACACCTTTTCTTTAGATTACAGCGCGACAACCCCCACCTACGAAGACCCGACACACCGCTGGCGATTAGACCGTGTAACGCTTTTCGACGGACACGCAGGCGACGGCGTTGACACGCTCCGAACGGCATTTGACTACGAAACGCCGCATCACGACAGAAAAGAACGAACATTCCTGGGATACGCCAAAGTCACCTCCAAACAGTTAGACACAGCAAACGGCGACACCCCGTATCGCTCAAGCATCCAAGAATACGACAACACCTCCATCTACACTCGCGGAATACTGAAAACAGAACAAACCGTAGACGCCTCCTCGCAACTCCTGTCCCTCCGCGAAAACAGCTACCGCTACTTAGACGCCACCGACCACAGCCGAGAAATCACCGCCGCCGCCCTACCCCACCAGACGGGCAGCATATTCATAGCCTTAGACGAAACGACCGTCTACAGTTACGAAAACGCCGTAGCCATCGGCACCGCCACAAAAAACGAATACGACGCCTACGGCAATATCGTCCGCCACATCGACACCGGCTCCGGCACGCCGGCCGACAAAGTGCAGGTAGACATCATCTACCGTCACGATCCCGCCCGTTACCTCCATGCCTTGCCGGAAACCGTCAGCGTCAGCACGCAGGAAGGCA